>JAGOUK010000018.1 GCA_018061225.1 Candidatus Omnitrophota bacterium
AAGCGGTGTCATCCGCGGCTAAGGCGGGTTGAGCCGCAAAAGCTCCGATCATCAGAGCGGTGAGACCAGCCATCCAAAGCGGGTTATTCTTAAGTGTTTCCATTTGAGCCTCCTGGTTAAAAAGTCGTTCATTCCCAACGTCTACGCACATTAGACGCAAACAGGCCGCATGGGTTTAGTCCCATGCGGCCTGTTTGTTAGTCGTATTTATACTTATCTAAATAGGCTTATTGCGTTGTGTGATTATGCGGAGGTCCGGGTTGCCCTGAGCGTTTCTACGAGGCGCACATAATCGGCCGGAAGGGCCTTAGGCCAGCGGTAGATGAAGCTGCGGCTGGCAACTTTGTTCAATCCATTCTGAGATCCGCCTGGATTGTTGAGCAATTGCAGCGCTGTCTCCAAAATACCGATGGTCGTTTCTGCATTATCGGCCAAAGCCACCGTCCACAATGTTTCTTCCTGGTCGATGTTCGGGTCCCTCATCTGCTGTTCGTCAGTGATCCAAGCAATGGGGCGATTTGCCAGACCCCAATCAGCGGCCGCTGCTTGGATCTGATCCGCCGCATCCGCAGAGGCGGCAAAAATCATACGATCACCAAATATTTCCGCGTCCGGATAGGCCGCGAGCACCGCTTCCCGACTCCGAAGTTCGGGATTGCGGACCAAGAGCGCAGAAGTCAGCGCGCCTTTAGCGATCCGCTCCGCGCGCTCGACCCTCATACGGTAAGGCAGCCCTCCGTCTTTGGCAAAAATCTCTAGATCCGTGACCATGAGCGCCTGGTCCTTAAGCGCTGAGCTGAGCTGATGCGATGGATCAACCGCCGCAAAGGGTGTTCTCATCACGGCTGGCTCGGCGGATTTTAAAGACCCGCCATTTTGATGGACGGCCGATCTGGCGGCATCGATCACTTCCAGCCATTCTCCGGCCAAGTCCCTGAGCGCTTGCGGGTTCAGAGCGGATTCCCGGCTGATCAGCGCCTCGGCTAACCGGGTATCCACGTCCTTCAGCAATGCCGCCGCAGTTGCTGCCGCATCCCGTCCTGTCGGAGCCGATACGTTGATGGCCAGTCCGTTGCCGTCCCGCATCAGCCGTGCCGGAGCCGCGTCAGGCATCGCCTGCTCGGCCGCCTCGGCCAACCTTTCCCAATCTTCCAAACTCCATAGCCCGGGAATCGGCGCGTTTAACATTTTGCTCATCACCTGCTCCAACAGCGCTTCGGATCCTGTCCCGGATATTTCCATCGCGCGCATCCAATCGGGCAAGGATTCGATGCCGTCGGAAGCGTCCACAACCCACCATGCTCCGGCCGCTCGAAGATCTTCCGCATCCGCAGCGCGGCCTCTCTCACCCGCCACCCAAAATATAAACCGATCCGAATCAGCCGCACGACCGGTCCATTCCTGCCAGGCGCTCATCCAATCCCGACGCTGACCGGCATGGCTGATAAGTACGCCAATTTTGGGAGCGGCCTGCATATTGCCGGACACCGCGAGTCGCGCACCTTTAACTATTCGTTGAATCGACTGATATTCAGCCGTGTTGAGATCAATCCTGCTCACTTCCGTGTCGCCCTGTTTAATAATCAGCTTGGTGTCAGGACTCGGCGTCAGTGCCGCACTATAAACAGTTCCATTTGCTGAAGCCCCTGCGAAGACGCTTCCCGCACCGGGGGCCAGAGTCACGCTGAGCCCGTTGGGCTTGTCTTCCGTGAGACGGATTCGCCCCGATAACAAAATGCGGGCTGTCCATTTTTCACTAGTTCGCGTTGTATCGACTTCCGCTAGAGTCCTCTGCGGCGTTGCGGATGGCGCAGGAATACCGGTTGACGGCAGCGCTCTCGGCCCCTGTCTCGGCGGTGTCGGAAATGGATTCTCTGCAGTAGGAGGCGGTACTTTGCGCGCAGACCCCGGCAGCGCCTGAGGAGACTGAGGACTCGGGCGCTTATTCCGCCGTCCTTGCTCTATCAAATACCGTGCCTTAAATTTTTTGGGCATTGCCGGATAAGGTTCCGGAGCAAAGCTCTTGCGCCTAACCACGATCTTTTTGATCACAAATACGATGCCTTTGAGCACCTTCCACACCACCCATCCTAAGGCAGCAACTGTTACGGCGGTCACAACTACCGCCGCATAAACTTCGGCTGTCAGCATGACTTTTGATGAGATCAATAATTGTTGTCCGCCAGTGAGCACTTTGTCCGGAAGCCCGGTATTCGCTTGGAGCCAGCCAATCAACATTTCCGCATTCCGGCCTGCCAACCACGCCGACAGTCCGGCAGGTATTTGAGCGTAAGCTAGTGCCGCAAAAAGAACACGCCGCAGCTGTTGGGTTGCGCTCAATCTCGCGGCAGAAACGCTGGGCGTTCCGGCTCCGGGCTCCTCCGTCGCCGACTCACCCATGAGCGGCGAGAATGAAATCGATGTCACTTCAAAATTGTTCTTGAACACGGCAAAACTGGATTGTGACGGGTCAAAAATAGCCGTCCAAACCGTGTCTCCCAGACGCACGGATTCATAAGTATTGGGCGAGCCGTCCACGGGTCTCAAATTGATATCCATCGGAACCCCGAGATGATCCGCCACGATCAACCTCAAGTGATTCGAGACGACGCGGATTTCGTATTCGGTCTCCGTATCAGCGGCGCCTTCAGGCTTCTGGTTGTAGCCGTATCGGGTGTGGCGATATTGCATCGTGCTGATGCCGGACTTCTGGGCATCCACTGGATGCGCCGTGGATTGAACTTTGGCCTCGTTGAAGGTCAGACCGATCAAAAATATCCAAGTTGCTTTTAGCCGGCGGGCGGTCCAGACCCCCAGCCTTTTGCCCAGCAGCTTAACGAGTTTGCGTTCCGCCCAAGTCGACACCAGCACCGCCGTTCGATAGTTGATCCACATCTCACTGACAATTCCATCGCTCGCGGTCAATAACCGGTCCTTCACCCAAGCCAAGGCGTGACGGCTCAGCTTGCCATCATACTGACGCATGAGATCGGTCATGTGATTCGTCAGCTGAACCACTTCCGGCCCTTTTTCAGCCAAAGGCCGGTAGCCTGAAAGAGCCGTACTCGCGCGTACCGTCATATGGACTTCGGGCTGCCCTCCGTTCACTTCAATGCCGCCCAACTGAGCAGCCACCATCTTGGCTTCCTTCGCTTCCTTGGCAGCCTCCTCGCCCAATCCGGGGTCTGTCATTCGGTTAGACGTCATCACTCCGCGATGAGAAACCATCCCGTACCGATGCAGCGCTTCGACCACGGACGTCGCCCAGGTCAGCATCGTCAAAAATCCAGGCGCTAAAGAAAACAATGTCTTGGTGTAACGATCCAGGATATTGGCTACATATTCTTCATCAATAAAGACCATCAAACGAGTTCCCGTTCTGGCCAACAAGGGCTTGTTGTGACCCCAACGGATCGCGACAATCGCCAACCAAACAAAAAACAACGCAAAAGCCCCGTTCATCAATCCAATAAATAGCCCGACGGCCGGAGCCGATAGAGAAAATCCCATGATCGCGGCCGCCAGACTGAACAGCGCGAACTTCCCCTTGGCCGAAGACGCCAGCACATAAGCGGCGAACGCCGTGTAGGCATCTAACCACTCCGTGATATTCCCGGCGCGGTAGACCGCTTCGGCCTCCAGCGGCTTTTCATAGTCGGGCCGGTCTGATGGGTAACGGTCGACGGTGCCCAAACGCTCGGGCATCTCTTCTTGGTAAGAAACTCTTTGAAAATCCCTGAACCCTTCAACGTCGGCCATGTCGATTTCTTCCTGAAGTCCAAAGGCGGGAATGGACGTTTCTTGAGAAACCGCAAGAACCTCGGAGATCACCGCGACCAGCAGCTCAGTCATCAGGGCGTGCATCGCCAATGGCTCCACCGTCGCCGCTTCATTCCAGCGGGTGCGGGTTCTGCCGTCGCGCGTAAAATGTGACAACGTTTGAAAAGTGATCGGGAGCAGCGGGTCCTCGGGTTGGTATCCCTGACCCAGATCGCCGGACATCGAATTGAACAACTGTTGAGAAACAACGATGATATTACCGGGATTCTGCACCGTTGCCGGCTTAGACCCTTGATATTCCCAGGCGAGTCGATTGGCCTCCCTCGCGGATTGGGTCTGCGCCGAGTTGCTCAGCCCGATAAAAATCGTGCTGCTGTCGATGAGCTGTGATTGAAGCCCCTCTTTCTTCCGGTCCGCTTCGCGCTTCAGGACCCGGATCAAGGTTCCGGAATTCATCGCCCGTATCCCCAAAAACGGAGCAGCCTCATGAATGATCCGGACGATTTCCCGGGCCTCCTCCTCGTTGTAATCAACACCGTGCAAAATGATGTCGTATGCTTCTGTTCGATCGCCGCGATTCCAAGCCAACGCCTTTTTCCGAATCAGCGCTCTTAGATGCTGCATGGACTCTTCGTTTCGCCCCCCATCAAGCACCGAAAGTCTCACCCTTTCGATGACAGATGGAATATCCATCAAGTTATCGCCCAATTCGTCAAAGCTGGCGTCGGTGCTGGGGGGCTCCGGAATATCGATTTTTTCGTTCCCGTTGACGGGGAACCATGGATTATTAGCGAGCGTGGTCGGGCGAGACTCTTCATCATAAGCCGTTTGCGTGTCGTAGATCCGCACAGCGTCCCTGATCGTGGGCTGCGCCGCAAGGTCCATCTCGATCACCGCATATTGCCCGTGACGCAGCATCACCTGCTCGGTCTTGTCATCCGGATCGCCCGCCGCAAGCGTGGTGATCACGCCCATCGGTTCGGCGCTGCCGATCACTTCACCGCGGGTGTGATTCACCCCGATGGAGAATGCCTGCGTCAACGCGAAGACGCCGATCCTTGGCTCGAGCGTCGTGTACACCATTAGCGCAAAGGTGCCGATGAAGGTCGACGCAATGCGGCGCATGCACCATTCCATACCCTGATCAAAAAAGGCTCTTTCGGACAATTCAACAAATCGGGCGAGATCATCCGCCGAAACTCGGTTGGCAAATCGTTTTTTAAGAATGGCTCGGAAGGCCGTGCGCGTCTCCTGATTCACGTCAGACAGGGTCTGTCCGTTCTGAGACAGAATCCCGGGTCTCCGCAACAGCTGGCTCACCTCATCGGAGACTTCCTCACTCCACCGCTGCCATTGCTCGGCATCCGGAAGCCCCTCCGTATTCCCAGAGATGATCGCGCTCGCGTCAGGGACTGTAGAAAACCACGAAAACCTCAAGGCCTTGGACAATACTCCGCGTGTCATATGAAAGTCAGTCCACTCAGCGACCGTCTTTGAATCTGAATTTCCTTCAGAGGTAGATACCGGCATTGCCGCTTTGAAGAATTTTCGAATATCCCCCTGCGCAATCTCGCGGGTGTCCCAGGTCTTTCCTTCCCGCAAATCCACACGAGCGGCTTCAAACTGCGTACCGTCCTCCTCGGCAAACTTGAGCTCAATCCGAGATGCGTCCTTATCGCCGTTGTGTCCGACCATGTTGGCGGCTATCACGTAGCTGCGGTCGACAATGGGCCGTCCGGACGCGTCGATAGCGAGATCATATTTTTCGACCCAAGCGGGGTCTTCATGCCAATGCGGTTGCGCGTTGTGCCAATTAGTGCGTCCGCCAGTCGCGTACCGCATATGGGCCAACAACACCTCATAAGTATCGCGCGGCTCAAATCCCTTCTTCGCCATCCGCTTGGCGAAGAGATCCATTTCCCGCTGCAATTCCTGAACGATGCGCTGACGCTTCCCTTTGACCATTTTTTCAAAAGTGATGACCGGCATTCCATTCTTCTGGATCTCGATCGAAAATCCTGCCGACTGCCCTCCGCGTGCAGCGGCATATCCTGCGACGATTCTAAACAGTCCGCGCATGCGCGGACTGATCAGTGATTCTCCGGACTTGATGGCGCGCCGCTCATCACGGCGGCTTCTGCTGCGCTCCTCTTTGTTGCGGGTGCGGATGATGAAGAAGGGTCCGCAGGCGATCGCGCCGGTTTTACCAAGCAGAGTGCGCCAATCGGGAAGCGAAGCGGCTGTCAACGCGGCGGCTCCGGCCAGCCCGAGCGAAAGGATCTGCGCGACTGTCATCGGCGCGGCAGGATCTGAAGATTGGGTGAGCCAAAACGATACCGCGGCAAAAAGAAGGGTGCCCAAACTGGCGATCTGGCCGCCCGCAGCAATCCACCGTTCTCTCCAGCCGGGCTTATCATTCTCATTGGCAGAGCTGTCGCTTGCCATTAGATTTGTCGGCTCAGCCAAGCTCTGCGGCAGCGGCATCAGGGGAAAAACAGAAAGCAGCAGCTGCTTCCAGGAGACCCCTTCCCGAGCCGAAACGATGCGCTGATCAGCCGGTCGGACCATCCATTCAGCAAGCTTATGGCCCGAACCGTGCGTCAAAAAAGCCGTCAGGTTTAGCGTTCTAATACCGATCCAGGCGGGAAGCACCCAGCCTAAGCCGGGGGTGAGAACCGCCGCTGACAAAAAGGCCGCCTCCAGCCACTGGGCGGTTGTGACTGATAAACGAGCCGCCGCCAAAACAGGCTCAGCATCCGGATTCCAGCCGGCAATATCCCCGATCTCTACGTCAGCTGATGTTGACCTAAACTTATTCGGCGCTGGTGCGGCTTTGCCGGCCGCCGGCGGTCTGACCGGAATCACCGATTCAAATGCGGTGTCTCTCCGTCCCGTGTGAACGGGCCGGGCTTCAGCGGGAGTAAGCAGCTCTACAACAGCACTCGCCTCAAATCCAGGAAGCTCGGCCGGCTTCGGCGCAGCATCAATCATTCTTTCCGACGCAGGAGCGGAAGCGATCGGCTGACCCGTGACCGCGTCGACCGTCACATGCCAAACACGGGCGCCGAGCGTCACATCAACGCGCGTCGGCGTCGCGCGGCGGATGCCGCCGGCGCTGCCGAGCAATTGCCGAAGGGCCTCAGGGCTCAAGGGATTCGCGGCGGAGTCGGCGCGTCTGGCTGCCGTATAAGCGGCAACATAGGCGCTCACTTCCGGGTCCGTAAAGTCCGGCTTGCCTTGCGCGCGGCGGCCGGCAAGCAGTTCGGCCATCAGCGGCTCGGCTTCGGCCAGCGTTGCCGGACCGCGTCCGATCCAAGCCGGCGCGGCCAGATAGAAGTCGTCGCCCGTCAGGCGCTTTTCCCATTCGGCGGGACGCTGTGTCAACACGGTCACGTACGGACGGTCGCCGGATTCAGGATCAAAAGCGGGCATCACGATCAAATGCGATACCCGGTCCGACCGCATCAGCTCCGACAGGCCTTCCGAATGGAATCCTCCGGTCACAAGCGCTCCAACCTTAACCCCCTCGCGCTTCATACGCTGGAGCGTGTTCTTTAGCAGGTAGTGATTGCGCCGCTCGGCGACCGCGTAAAACGCCAGCGCCGCACGGACCGCCTGCCGTTCTGACGCCCGCAGCATTTGAGCGGGTTTGCGGAGACCTGGATTTTTACGGATGCTGCGATATTCCTCCGACGTGAGTCCGAGCGTGACCAGCTTGGAGAGCAGTGCCCGTTCAGCCTCTTTTGCAAAAAACCCCTTAGCCGCTTCCGAATCGGCCGTCAGGTGCTCAAGCTGTTTTTCGATTAGTTCCAAATCCGACCATACGCCGTACAGGTCCAGACGCCCAAACTCGGCCCAGTACCGCGCGTAAAGCCGAAACGCCGGGTAATCAGCCGCCCTGATCCCGCGCGCGTGGGCGATTCTCCACACTTCCCGTGCGAACTCCGCATGGCCGGTTTTTTTGGAAACATATTCAGCGGTGATGCGCGCCAGATTGGGAGCCAGGGCGGGATCGATTCGGCGCAATACCGCCAGCAGCGCTTTACGCTCAAGATCGATCTTTTCAAAGCGCAGGTTTTTTTCGGTGTGCAAAAGCCTTAGATAACGGGAGGCCTGCTCATGCCTGCCGATAAGACCGGCATCCCCGGCGTTGCGTGCCGTTTCCTGAAGTTTGTCGACATAGCGGTCGAGCGGAATCTTGCGGCGGCGGAAGCCGGCCCGAGCATCTCGAAAGGCGCGTGCGTCAGCGCTTAAGAGCCGAGCGGCATCCCGGTCAGCGCGCTTTTCCATCCGGCTGGCCAGCGATCTGGCGGCGGTTGAAAGTTCCAGAATCTTGGCAAACAGCGTGCGGTCTCGCTTGTAAAGCGCGCCATTTTCCGCCCCATAGAGCTTGATCTCACGGTTGCTGGTGATCGCAAAATATTCGGATGCCGAGAGGCGCCCCTGCTTGAGCAGTCCGTCCGCCATCCGGTCCCGCGATTCCGTATCCGGAAAGGAGGCCAAAAGACCTGTGTGCACCGGACCCGCGGCGCCTTCCATAGAGACAAACCCTAACTGATACTTGTCGGCCAAATGCTCCAATAGACGGCTGATGGAATATTGGGAATCCAGCTTGCGGTGAGCATCGCGGATATTGACGAGCAACGGCTCATCGGACTCAAGCGATGCGGATCCAAAGCCATCCTCAACGCGGCCCATGTCGCGCGGAATCACAACCATCGGGCCGCCCGCCACAACCGGCGCGAACGTCCGACCCATGTCGGGATTCGCCCAGCTCAGATCCTGCGCCAGCATCAAAATGACCAGCGTGACGGCAATCGTCCGAATCAGCGGCAAGCATCTCGCGAGACCGAGCCCGCGGGTGGTCCGCTCATGACCGTTAATTAAAGTATTTTCTTTGGGAGAAAAACAAAAGCCCGCGATTTGACTCGCCGGCGAAGACCAAAACTGGGGGTTCAGAGGGGTCTGTTTCATACTTGAGCCCGGATTACCGCGCTCAAGTAGTAGTTTACGGATGAATGTTACGGAGAAATTAAGGCGAGGTTAGAATCAAAATCAGCGTTGCCGGATTTGTTAAAAACTGCTCAAACGGATATAAGCGAAATGAATCGCGCGAGCCGCCTCTTCTACTTTAGCTCCTGAAGTCTTTTCTCGGCGGAAGTCGCCTGCTCCACAAAGCCGGTCCAGGCGGCTTCCTCTTCTTTGATTTGCTGCTGAAGATGCGCGTGCCGGTCATACAGCTCCTGAGACCAGTTGGCCGCATCTGACAGCAGGACGGCATTGGCCTCTTCGTATTCTTTTTTGAGCTGCTCGATGGTCTCTTCGCATTTTTTGACGCGGGTTTGCATCTTACGGCGCTCGGACTCGAGAGCTTTTTTGGCCTCATAAAGCGCCTTGCCGGTGAGCTTGGGACCCGACGGCTTGGCTGGCTGAGCCGTCTTGCCGGCCTGTGATCCCTGGCTCGCGCCGGAAGCCACATTAACACCGGAAATAGACGGAGCTTCCGCGCCTTCTTCGTCGGCTTTTTTCTCAAGGTAGTACACGTACTCTTCATACGTGCCGGGGTAGCGCATCACCTGACCGTTGTTGACTTCAATGATCTCCGAAGCGACCAGGTTCACAAAGGTTCTGTCGTGGCTGACGAAAAATACGGTGCCCTTAAAGCGCTTAAGCGCGTTGCCCAACGCTTCGACAGTCTCGAAGTCCAAATGGTTGGTCGGTTCGTCCAGGAGCAGCACGTTGGCCTTGGACAGGAGCATGCCGGCCAGACAGGCCCGCGCGCGTTCGCCGCCGCTCAACACGCCGATCTTTTTTTCAACTTCATCGCCTTTAAACAGGAAGCTTCCGGCCAGATTGAGGATTTCTTGACGTGTGACTTCCGGCGCTGCCTTTTGACTCATGTACTGATACACCGTCGTCTGCGGATTGATCGACGCGTACACATGCTGCGCGTAGGTCGCAACCTGCAGCGCGTTGCCCCAGCGGAAAGAACCGCCGAGAGGCTTCAGATCCTCCGAGATCGTTCTCAAAAATGTTGTTTTGCCCTGACCGTTATCCCCGAGTACCGCGACATGTGCGCCCTGCTCAATATCCATGGTGATCTTACGGGCGATCGTCTTATCCGGATAACCGATTGCGAGGTCCTCGATGCGGATGGCCAGCCCCTTGCGCTCAGGACCTTCCGGAATGCGGATCTTGACGTTGCCAAGCTGATGACCGACTTCGATGGTCTTCAACCGCTCGATCTGCTTCATCTTAGACTTGGCCTGCGTGGCCTTGGAGGCCTTGGCGCCAAACCGGTCCACGAAGGCCTGCAGCTGCTTCTGCTTGGCAACGACGTTCTTATTGAACGCCGCGACCTGCTGCTTCTGCTCTTCTTTAAAGACGAGGTAATCCTGAACGCTCCCGGGATACAGCGTCATGCCGCCGCCTTCGACTTCCAGGGTATGATCACAGGTGCGGGCCAAAAATTCCCGGTCATGCGAGACGATCATGAACGCCCCTTCATATTCCTGCAAGAAATGCTCGAGCAGGATCAGCGTGCGCAGATCGAGGTAATTGGTGGGTTCGTCCAGGATCAAAAAGTTGGGTTCTTTGAGCAGCATGGCCGTGAGCTTCACGCGCGTTCTAAAACCTCCGGAAAGCTCGCCGATCGGGCGCTCCAGCATCGCGCCCTTAAGCGCAAACTGACCGGCTATTTTGCCGCATTCCCATTCTTCGCGCCCGGTGTAGCGCTGCAAGAATCCAATGACGGTCTCGTCGAGCTTGAACGCGTCGTGCTGCTCAAGGTAGGCCAGCTTAAGCTCTGAAGACGGTTCGATGAGGGCGGACTCCGCCTCTTCTTCGCCGGTCAGAATGCGGCAGAGTGTGGACTTGCCCGCGCCGTTGCGGCCGATGACGCCGATCTTGTGTTCGTCGCAGATGGTGACGGAGGCATCGTCAAAAATGATGCGTCCGCCGTAACGTTTGTTGAGATCAGTGATCTGTAAAAGTGTTTTCATATTCCCAAATGCTCTTGTTTGCGCCGATTGACTCGGCATAATCCATGAATTGACGATAAAAATCAAGGCTCGCGAGTGTCGCGCCGTCTCCGATCACCACCAGCCGTTTTTTGGCCCGCGTCATCGCGACATTCATCCGGCGGGTATCGGCCAAAAATCCCATCTCACCTTCCATGTTCGAACGGACGAGAGAGACGATGACCAATTCCTTTTCGCGGCCCTGGAATCCGTCCACGCTGTCGATCTCAACGAGCGGGTCCGGGCTCTTCGAAACTAGCAGTCTCACCTGAGCGCTGTACGCGCTGATGACCGCGATCTCTTCAGGCGGCACTCCCAGCGCCAAATACCGGCGAAGCTCCGCCAGGACGAGTTCTGCTTCCTCAGGATTGTAACGGCTCTGGCTTCCTTCCTCCAGCTTTTCTTCATACCCCTTGCCGGCCGTATCCAGGAACAAAAGGGGATTCTGCGTGCATTCCACCGCCTGAACCCCCGGCAAGTCCGAGAGCGTCCGGCCTTTAACAGACTCGTCCGCAATGAGTTTGCCCTCATAAAACATCTTGGACGAAAAACCCATGATGCTCTCGTGCATTCGGTATTGCCGCTCGATCAGCTGCTTGTACTCAGGGCCCAAC
>JAGOUK010000177.1 GCA_018061225.1 Candidatus Omnitrophota bacterium
ACATTAAAAATATACAAAATGAATTTTTTACGCTTGCATCCAAGAATCAAAAAATACTGCGCGGCCGCGGCGGTAGCGTCCATTCTGCTGCAATGCCCGGCATCCGCATCGGAATTTTCCGGAATGGCCGCGGCGGCACCCGTAGATTTATCCCGCCACACCTCAGCGGCTGCGGTCGTAACCGAGACCTTTAAGGGTACGAACGGCCGGACCATCATCCACATCCAGGATCCGCATTCCAATTTGTCGGGCCAGAAAAGCCTCGCCGCGGCCGTGCGGGATATTGCAGCGCGTGGAGAAATACGTTTAATTATGGTCGAAGGGTCGGCGCGTGATGCTTCTCTCGATGAGATTCGGGACCTGGCGTCTCCGCCGACCTGGAGCATTATCGCGCGCCGTTTGCTTTACGAAGGTGATATTTCGGGCGAGGAGTATGTCAGTCTGACGACGGAATTACCGATTAAGATCATGGGGATCGAGTATCAAGATCAATATGAAAGGCAGGTGCGGGCCTACTCGTCTCTCGCGGCCCGCCGCGGCAGGGCTCTGGAATATCTGCGCGAGATCCGCCGCGCGGTTGAAAGTCTCAAAGACCGTCTGTATCCCAAGCGGCTGACACAGTTCGAACGCCGCATCAGAGCTAATTATCACGCGGAGGGAGATCCGTCGCTGAGACTTTTGGAATTGCTCACCTTGGCCGAAGAGGCCGGGGTGCCTTGGTCGGATTTTTCCCTCATTTCTAAGTTTGTCAAAATTCGTGAGGTCCAGCTGGAGCAAAAGCTGCAGGATTGGGCGGATCTGTTTGGCGCAAATTTTTGGGATGAGGCGGATCATCTGGAGGACAGGATTTACTCGGCCATGCTCCCGACGGAGGATTTGCGGACTCTTCGCGGGATCGACCAATACATCGATCTCTTGACCCGAGCTTACGGCATCCGGATGTCCTCCGACAATATGAACACATACCGGGCGAATCGGCGCAGATTTCCGATAGCGGGAGTGCTGGCATTTCTTAATCGCAAGCTCGCGGACGCGGGGGATTATGAATCGTTGATCTCGGCGTCTGACGTTCTGGAAAGCGCTGAGGGAGAATTGAGGCATTTTTATGGGCTCGCCGAAAACCGCGACACGGCGTTCGCGCGGAACGCCGCCATGATCATGGCAGAGACCGGTGAGCGGTCGGGCATCCTGATCGCCGGAGGATACCACACAGACCGGCTGACGCGTCTCTGGAGAGCCGAGGGGACATCCTACATGGTTTTAACCCCGCTGGTGACGGATGACGCCGACCCCGGGCAATATGAGCGCCTCCTTTTAGAGCAGTTAAAAACATTCGGTTCTGAGGCCGGGGATTCGGCGTCGAAACAAGCATCGGCCCCGGGCCAACAAGCAGATACCGTCCGCGTCAGCGATGCGATCACGGCCGCAAGATTGGCCGATTTTTCACCTAAGATGAGACGTTTTATCAACGAGCAAGGGCCCAAAGATCAACCCCCTTTAACAGACCGCATCAGCAAAGCGGCTGCCCGCATGGCAGATTCCCGGAAGCAGCGGAGTTGGAAGACCCCGGCCGGTATGTACGATCGCAGAGATATTCTTCGGATCTTTACCCGGGCCGCAGCCGTCTCCATGCTTCCCTCCGGGACTCCGCCGCTTGAAGCGGCCATCCCCCGGCAAGAATCGGGTTTGATCAGGGAGGTTCCCGAGTTGAAGCTCGGCGATCTCACGGAAGAACAATGGTGCGCCTTAGCGGCGCTTTGGAAGGAAGTGAGTCAAACCGTCGACGAGATTAAGCGTCAAAGCTTGAGTGGTGTGGTCGGTGCCCCGTTGTCGGTAGATGTCAACATCAGGCCCAGAAGCAGGCTGACGATGCTGAGATTAGACACGCCCGCGTACCTCACCCCTTACGAAAAATTTGTTCGTCGATACTTTGGGCCGGAAGCCGGTGACGGAGTGTTGACCCCTCCCGCGCCGGGCGGTGTGAACCATCAGCTGATGCCGGCCAGAATTTTGAAGGATCAGCCAAATCTGATTTTTGGGCCCGCTCAAGTCGAAGCGGCGTTAAGTGCGTTCGAGAATATCCTGAAGCGGATTCAGTTGGACATCGATAGATTGGTCCGTGAGCGGCAGGACGAGTTGGCGGGTGAGATAAAGGCGGCTGCCGCGCGGGCGGATGCGGAGGACCGGGATACAGGGATGTATCAAGCGGTTAAAAGTTACGACGATTTTGTAGCCCACATCGAACGGTCGGGATATGCCAGAGTCACCAAGGGATACAGGGATCTGCTGAATACGATGCTTATCCCGGCCGGGTATATGATCGATGAGAGCTATCATCGGATCATGCTTTATCGGATCATCGACATCGCGAATCGCCATCCAAACGGGATGGGCAAGCCCTACACAGTCTACACGCTAGAATTTGTTCAGGAATTTGGTCAACATGGGCAAATCGTTTTTACGTCTGAAAACCTCCAGTGGGCGGGAGTGGACCGGAGTGTTCTCGAAAGGCGCGAAAAGGAACGCCTGAGTGAGTGGCGCAAGGTCCAGGCATTGCTCAAGGCCTCGGGCGGTTCCGTGACCCTGGAGTACCTAAATGCCATTGAAGCGCCCCCGTTGTCGACCTGGTTTCCCTTTTATAACGCGCTTATGTACCTGGAGCGGGCCGATCGGGAATTGAAGCCGGATGCGGGGAAGGATGCGAAGCGGCTTCAGCGGCGCGCGGATCAGCTCGTCAGGAGCATGGCCGACTACGCCATTTTTTTGGGACTACTGCGCAAAGAGTACCCCCGAATCAATGATGCGGCGCTGACCACGATCGCGATTGCGCGGGTTCTTATGAGCCGGTCGGATGCCCATGACGCGCTCCTGTTTTTGAGCGAAATAGGTCAGGCCAACGGGCTTGTGCCTGACGCCTTTTTTACTCAAGGGATGAATCGAATCGTGATGGACCTGCTGCCGGACGTTGCGGTGGGATTTTATGAGTCGGATATGGGCGGGCTGATCGGCGCGATGTTAGGCGAGAGTGAAGAGGATAGGGGGCAGGCGAAGGCATGGCGCACCTTTGTTG
>JAGOUK010000178.1 GCA_018061225.1 Candidatus Omnitrophota bacterium
GTTCTGAAGATGCTCAAGCTGGTCAAGGTCGACCGATTGTTCAAAATGATCAGCTAGAACGGCGGCGGACCCGCCGCCCGCGTGCAAATAAAAAACCCGCCGACACTTTGGTGCCGGCGGGTTTTGTGTTGGAGGATTATCTACGCGAGGCGGCTTCGGCCAATTCCGCGAGCGAGCGCTCGGTGGTCTCGAAGTCGATGCAGGCGTCGGTGATGCTCTGGCCGTACTGCAGCGGCTTGCCGGGAACAAAGTCCTGCCTTCCTGCCGTGAGATGACTCTCAATCATGACCCCCAGAATATTCTTAGAACCTTCACGAACCTGATCCGCGACGGATCTTAGGACCAGCGGCTGATTGTTGTGGTTCTTGCTGGAGTTGGCGTGGCTGGCATCGACGAGCACTCTCGGATTGAGTTTGGCGGCCGCGAGTTTCTCGGAGGCGGTGTTGACGCTGACGGGGTCGTAATTGGGTCCGCCGGAACCGCCGCGGAGCACGATGTGGCAGTGGGGGTTGCCCATGGTCCGAATCACCGCGACGCGGCCGTTTTCGTCCATCCCCGTGAAGCTGTGAGGATGGCTGGCCGACTCGATCGCGTTGATCGCCACGGTGAGTCCGCCGTCCGTCCCATTCTTAAATCCCACCGGCATCGATAAACCTGAAGCCATCTCACGGTGCGTCTGACTCTCGGTCGTGCGCGCGCCGATCGCCGCCCAGGTGATGAGGTCCGCGATGTATTGCGGCGTCACCGGATCCAGCGCTTCATTGCCCGCCGGAATTCCCAGCGCGGCGACATCCAAAAGAAGTTTGCGCGCCATGGGCAGGCCATGCGCCACGTCGCAGGTTCCGTCCAGATGCGGGTCATTGATGAGGCCTTTCCAGCCCACTGTGGTGCGGGGTTTCTCAAAATAGACGCGCATCACGATCATGAGTTCGTTTTGATGCTTCTTGCGCACTGGGGCCAGACGTTTCGCGTATTCAAGCGCGGCCTTGGGATCGTGGATCGAGCACGGGCCGACCACGACCAGCAGCCGCTTGTCGGTTCCGTTGATGATGTTGACCGCCTCTTCGCGCCATTTGGCCACGGATGCCGAAAGTTCTTCGGAGAGGGGGAGCTTGGTTCGGATTTCTGTCGGGGAAGGAAGCGGATCGATCGCGCTGACGCGTAGGTTATAAGTTTTCATAAGGCCTCTATTTTAATCGATAAACAGGAACACTTCCTATATATTTCGCCAACCTAAAGCGGATGCCAAGCCGATCGAAGGGAAAAAACGTAGAAATACCCCGTTTATTGACGACTATATAAAAGAATAGTAGTCTGTGGAATGGCCTTGAACGGCCGGCCGAGGAATCTTAAAAAAATTCAACAAAGGGGCGGGTATGAGCGTGACGGCAACGGCGAAGCAGCAGCGGGTTCTGAACTTTATCGTTAATTTTAAAGCCAAGAAGGGCATGCCTCCCACGATCGCGGAAATGCAGCGGAATTTTGGATTTTCTTCCCCCAAAGCAGCGGCCGATCATCTGACGGCATTAGAAAAAAAAGGCCTCATCCGCAGAGAGCGCTACAAATCTCGCGCGATCACGGTCACGGCGGCCGGCAATCCCGAAGGCGGCCAGGCAGCATCGGCACCGCAATCTGTTTATGACCCCATCTTCAGCCCCAAATCAATCGCCGTCATCGGCGCGTCACAGCGCGTTGATACGGTCGGCTACAGCATTCTCGCCAATATTCTTCAGGGGCATTTCACCGGGGTGGTCTATCCCGTTAATCCAAACGCAAAAAGTATTTTGGGTGTGAAGTGTTATCCCACGGTACTGGATGTCCCCGATGAAGTCGATCTGGCCGTCATCATTGTCCGCGCCCCGGGTGTTCCCGACACCATCCGGCAATGTGCCCGAAAAAAGGTCAAAGGTCTCATCATCGTTTCGGCCGGCTTCAAAGAAACGGGTCCGGAGGGCGCGGCGCTCGAGATCGAGGTCAAGCGCCTCATCGCCAAATACGGAATGTCGCTCATCGGCCCCAATTGTCTCGGCGTGATCAACACCGATCCGGCCGTGCGGCTCAACGCGAGCTTTTCGCGGACGATGCCCAAGGCGGAGCCGATCGCGTTCATCTCGCAATCGGGAGCGCTCTGCACTGCGATCCTCGACTACGCGCGCGGGATCGGGATGGGATTTTCTAAATTCGTTTCCATCGGAAACAAGGCGGGAGCGAGCGAGGTGGACATGGTTCAGATGCTGGGGCAAGATCCGCTGACCCGCGTCATCCTGATGTACGTGGAAGACTTCGTGGACGCCAAGCGCCTGATCGAGTCCGCGCGCGCCATCACCGGCGAGCAGGAGATCAAGAAGCCCATTCTCGCCATCAAGTCCGGCCGCACGGAAGCCGGCGCCAAAGCCGCGTCCTCTCACACGGGTTCGCTCGCCGGATCCGACGAGGTGTACGATGCGATTTTTGCGCAGTCGGGAATTCTGCGGGTCGAAAGTGTTTCAGAACTTTTTGATCTGGCCGCCGCGTTTGGAAGTCAGCCATTGCCGTCGGGCCGACGTGTCGCGGTGATCACCAATGCCGGAGGCCCGGGAATCATGGCCACCGACGCCTGCGTTCGGTATGGTCTTGAAATGGCGCAGCTGGATCCTGCCGCCGCCAAAGCGCTGAAGTCCAGGCTGCCGCACGGCGCAAGCGTCAACAACCCCATCGATGTCCTGGGTGACGCGCGCAGCGACCGTTACCGTCTCGCGATCGACGCCGCCTACGCGGACCCCGGCGTGGACGCGCTCATCGTGATCCTGACGCCGCAGTCGATGACGGATATCGAAGAAACCGCCCGCGCGCTGTCGGTTTACGCGGCCAAGAAGCAGAAGCCTGTCATCGCGACCTTCATGGGGATCGTGGACGTCTCCGCCGGCGTCGCGATCTTAAGAGAAAATCACATTCCGCATTATCCGTTCCCCGAAGCGGCCGCGCGGGTGCTGGGCAAAATGCACGAATACGCTCAATGGGTGCAGCGCCCCCGCACCGCGGTGCGGCAATTCAAGTCCGGTACCGCCAAAGCGCGCGCGATCCTAAGC
>JAGOUK010000179.1 GCA_018061225.1 Candidatus Omnitrophota bacterium
AGCTCACGCCTGAGGCCGCGGCCGGCCATGATAAGGGCCGTCGGTGCCCGGCCTGTTCGGCGCGGATGAAGCGCGTGCGTGCGGATTGGGCGGGGGGAGTCGTGCTGGATGAGTGTCCCAAACAGGACGGCATCTGGTTTGACCATGGAGAGCTCGAGACGCTGCTCAAGGCGGCCGGCGGGGCGGGTGCCCAATCGGGCGATGCCGCCGGCGGCAAAGTCACGGAGCTTCTAGCTCAAATATTTTCGTCGGGTCCGGGCCGATAAACCGTTTATTAAAGGAGAAAATCATGACGACCACGATTTGGATTATTTTGGGCGCGATCGTTTTGGCCGCGGTGATGCTGATCGGGATTTACAACTCGCTTGTGGGCTTACGGAATCAGGTGAAGAACGGCTGGGCGCAGATCGACGTGCAGCTCAAACGCCGGTATGACCTGATTCCGAATCTGATCGAGACGGTCAAGGGCTACATGAAGCACGAACAGTCCACGCTCGAAAACATCACCAAAGCGCGCGCGGCGGCGATGGGCGCGGGTTCCGTGGGAGAAAAGGGCCGCGCCGAGGGCGCACTCACCGACGCGGTGAATAAATTCCTCGTGGTCGCTGAGAATTATCCCGACCTCAAGGCCAATCAGAACTTTCTATCCCTTCAAGAAGAGCTTCGGTCCACCGAGAACAAAATCGCTTTTTCGCGTCAGAGCTACAACGATCAGGTGATGTTCTACAACAACAAGCTCGAGATGTTCCCTTCCAACGTGATTGCCGGGATGTTTAGCTTCAAACCCGAAGAAGCCTTCAAGCTCGACTCCGCCGCCGAACGCCAAGCCCCCAAAGTTCAGTTTTAGGGTTCACGCCGAATGTGGGAGATCATCGCGGCGAATAAGCGAAGGTCGGTTCTGCTCATCGCGGGGATGGGCGCGATTCTGCTCGGGTTTGGCTGGGTGGCGGGGGAGTTGTTCGGTGGACCCGGAGCGGGGATTGTCGGCTGTGGTTTGGCCGGCGGGTTGTGGCTCATCCTGACAGCCGTAAGTTACTTCCAGGGCGAATCGATGCTGCTCAAGTCCAGCCGCGCCCATCAGATCACTCCCGAAGTGCACCCCGAACTTTTTAACATTGTCGAAGAGATGAAAATCGCCGCATCGCTTCCCGCAATGCCCAGGATTTACGTGATCGACGACCCCGGCATGAACGCGTTTGCCACCGGGACCAGTCCTGATAAGAGTTCCATCGCCGTCACCGCCGGTCTTCTCACGGCGCTCAACCGTGATGAGTTGCAGGGCGTCATCGCGCACGAAACGTCGCATATCTTGAACCGCGATATTCTCTACATGACGCTGGCCGGCGTCATGCTCGGCAGCATGCAGATTCTGGGACAGTTTGTGACGCGCGGACTCTGGTACGGCGGCGCGTCGGGGTCGGGCCGGCGGTACCGGTCATCGCGCAATTCGAGCGGCTCGGGCGGTGGATCGCAGGGACTTCTGATCGCGGCCGCGCTCATATTTGCCATTCTTGGACCAATCCTGGCGCAGTTGTTTTACTTTTCGCTCTCGCGTAAGCGGGAATACCTGGCCGACGCGAGCGGAGCGCGGCTCACGCGTTACCCCGAAGGATTGGCTTCCGCGTTAGAAAAAATCTCCGGCCGCGCTTCGGTCGCTTCCGCCAACGGAGCCACGGCCCCCATGTTCATCGAAAAGCCGGAAGCGATGCGGGCGCGGTCCCACGGTTCGGCTTCATCCTTACTTGCCACCCATCCGCCGATTGAGAAGCGCGTCGCGATTCTCAGGACCATGATGAGTTCCGGCTACGTCGGATATTCAAATGCCGCCCGCGCGGTGCTTGGCGGCAAAGACCTGCTTCCCAAATCGGCTCTCCAGGAATCCGACACGCCCGTGCGGTCGACGCCGGTCACGGTGCCGGTCGGCCTCGGCCGCCTCGCGACGCCCGTTGAGCCGCCCTTGACCCGAAGCATTCCTCGCCCAACCGGCGACCTGATGCGCGCGGTCAACCATTTTACTTTTCTCAACTGCGCCTGCGGTCTCAAGATCAAGCTCCCGCCGGAGTTCAGCCACTCCCATATCCAATGCCCCAAATGCAGTACCAGTCTTCCTGTTCGCGGCCAAAGTGTAACCCCTTCGGCGGCGGGGTGGAGGACAGTCTCATGCGCTGGTTGCGGAAAGGCGTTGAACCTTTCACCCGCGTTCAGCTCACCCTATATCATCTGCCGTTTCTGCGGCGGGAGGACCACGCTGTGATCACCGCGCCAATTCCGCTGGATGAGCAAGAACGCGTTGCCGCGCTGCGCGCGCTCAAGATTCTCGACACGCCGCCTGAGGAGCGTTTTGACCGGGTCACTCGACTGGCGGCCAAACTATTTGATGTGCCGATCGCGTATGTCGCGATGATCGACGCGACGCGGCAGTGGTTCAAATCCAAGCAGGGTCTCAAAGCATGTCAGACCCCGCGCGACATTTCGTTTTGCGGGCACGCGGTGCTGATCGATGAGGCGCTCATTGTTCCGGACGCGTTGGCGGATCCGCGTTTTGCCGACAACCCCATGGTGACGGGGGAGCCGTTCGTGCGATTTTACGCGGGCCAGTCGCTCAAGAGCCCGGACGGCCGGCGCGTCGGCACGCTCTGTGTCGTGGACCGCAAGCCGCGCGACTTTAGCGCCCAAGACCATTCCATTCTCCGGGAACTCGCCGATATGATCGAACGCGAGTTGGGGCTAGTCGATATCATTAAACTTCAAAACGAATTCCTGAACACCAAGCAGAAACTGATCGAGAGCCGCGCAGCGCTGGCCCGCGAAATGACAGAGGCCTCTGCCTATGTAGCCTCGCTCATCCCTCCGCCTGAGTCTGACGGACCGATCCGCACCGACTGGATCTACCTACCATCCTCGGAGCTCGGAGGAGACGCGATCGGTTATCACGCACTCTCGGGCGCTGACGGCGCCAGCTGCGGGGCCAAGACCGCTCTGTACCTGCTGGACGTGGCCGGCCACGGCGTGGGCGCGGCGCTGCTCGCGACGACAATCATCAGCGTCTTAAGAACAAACGC
>JAGOUK010000180.1 GCA_018061225.1 Candidatus Omnitrophota bacterium
GCTCAATATGACGGAGCTCGATCGCGCGCGTCTTATCGCGCTGTTCCCCCTCGGCCTTGGTCCCGAGATAATTGGAGACGGCCATGCTGAACCCGTCAGCGAGAATATTGGCCATGCCGAGCACCACGATGATGACATGCGGCATCCCAGCGCCGGCCACACCGCCGACCACCGCAAAAGTCGTGACGGCTCCGTCCACGGCGCCGTAAATAAAATCTTTGAGATAGCTGTGCCGGGGGCCTTCGGCCAGGCGGCGGCGGATCTCCTCGCGGCTGTGCTCATGTTTGAGCGCCTCGAGCTCTTTGGCATTGGCCGGCCGGGTGACGCTGTTGGCTTTGGGATGGGGGTCCATGGACGTATTATATCGGTTCGACGCGGGATTTGAGCGTGGTGATGGGATTTGTTATCATCGGTTCGGGTCTTCAACAAGGAGGTTTGATATGGAAATCGCCGGCGGCATCGCCTTGGGTCTGATTGGAATTTTTTTGATCGCCTGTCTCATCTTCTTTTACTTTCTGCCTTCGTACATCGCCGGAATGCGCAAACACCCGTACTTCAAGCAGATCCTGCTCATCAATATCCTGACCGGATGGACTTTCCTGGGATGGGCGGCGGCGCTCATCTGGTCCTTCATCGACGAGAGGACAGTCGGACAGTCTTAAGCGGTTTGAGTTTCTTTTTTGCGGCGAGGGCGAGCTTTTGGGCGCGCGGCAGGCGTTTGATCTGAGCTTCGCGCTTCTGAGCCTCAGAGCGATTTGGGCTTTTTTCCCGGTAGACGAGGGTCGCCGGAAGCCTTCCTCTTAAAGACTTGCTCCCTCGTCCGGCATTGTGTTCGGCCACGCGGCGGCGCACATCCGTCGAAATCCCGGTATAAATCTCTCCCCCGCGGCAACGCAGAAGATACACCCACCAGACAGACGGCTTTGTGCTCACGCGGTGAGCTGAGTTTCTCCGACGCGGTGAATCGCGAGCATGAAGAGACTCCCCGGAAGCGCCCAGGGGCCGGAGATCACGATGATGACATCGCCTTTTTTGAGGATTTTGTTGCGCAACATCTCGGCATCCGTGCGCCAGATCATTTCCTGAGGATTGAGCGATTTTTCGACGAAGATCGGCTGTACCCCGCGCAGCAGACTGAGCTGCGCCAGCGTCTTCATCGAATCCGTCGCGGCGATCATGCCGCAGCCGGGCTTGAGCTTCGAAAGGTGTCTCGCGATGCGGCCCGAGCGTGTAAAAATCACGATCGCCTTGGCCTTGGCTTCTTGCGCGGCGTTGTAGGCCGCGTGCGCGATGGCCGGCAGATAGACGGCGCGGTCAGCGGTGCCGTCATCCCAGAGCATGCCGGGCTTATCCTCGCGGCGGC
Source organism: Candidatus Omnitrophota bacterium (assembly GCA_018061225.1). GTDB lineage: Bacteria > Omnitrophota > Gorgyraeia > 2-02-FULL-51-18 > JAGOUK01 > JAGOUK01. The sequence goes on from JAGOUK010000180.1 coordinate 1,364, forward strand.
CTTCGGCCTGCTGAATGATTTTGCGCATGATGCGGACGGCCTCGACCGGATATTTGCCGACCGATGTTTCGCCCGAAAGCATCACCGCGTCCGTCCCGTCGAACACGGCATTGGCGATGTCTGACACTTCCGCGCGCGTCGGCTGCGCGTTGTCGATCATCGTCTCCAGCATCTGCGTCGCGGTGATCACCGGAATATTTGCTTCCTCGGCCTCATCGATCAGCTGCTTCTGAACCCGCGGAACCCGCTCAACACCCATCTCAATACCTAAATCACCGCGCGCGACCATGATGCCGTCGGTCAGCGCCATGATGGAGCGGATATTTTTTACGGCCTGGGGCTTCTCGATCTTGGCGATGATCGGAATTTTTACGTGATGCTTCTGCATCCAGCGGCGCATCGTCATGATGTCGTCGCGGGTGCGGACGAAGGAGAGCGCGACATAGTCAGCGCCGAGTTTGGCGGCCACGGCCAAGTCCACCAGGTCTTTTTCGGTGAGGGCGGGCAGCGTGATGGGAGCGCTCGGAAGATTGATGCCTTTGTTATTGCCGACCGGGCCGCCGATCACCACGCGGCAGACAACGCCGGCGCGCGAGGAGGATTCAGCCTTGAGCGTGATCGTCCCGTTATCGATCATGATGGTGTCGCCCTTTTTGACCATGTCAGTGAATTCCTTGCAGGTCGTGGTCAGGAAACTTCCGTTCGAGACCATATTCCCCACCTTCATGGTGATGCGCTGGCCTTCTTTGAGCATCAGCGGGGCTTTTTTGAGCTTGCCGGTGCGGATGCGCGGACCCTGCAGGTCGATGAGGATGGCGATATGACGGCCCATTTCCATGGAGACGCGGCGGACCAGATTAAACCAGAACTCCAGGCTCTCCGGAGTTGAGTGTGATGCGTTGATGCGAAAAACGTCCACGCCTTCATTGATGAGGGCTTTGAGGATTTCGGGCTTTTGGCAAGCGGGGCCGACGGTCGCGATAATTTTGGTATTTTTGGAGTGTTGCATTTGTCTATTGTCCTATCAAACGGCGTGTTTTGAACACTTTTCGAAAAATTTTCTTCTCCGCGTCACTTGCCCTCAATGCTCGCGGCGGCGGTCAAAAGATCCTTGTTGGTCTTAAACTTACCGAGCGCGTCCACGAGCGCCTTGGCCGCTTCCACCGGACTGAGCGACATCAACGCGCGGCGCAATGACGACATCTGATCCAGCTCTTCGGGACCGACCAGCACCTCGGAGCGGCGGGTTCCGCTCTTGGCAATATCCACAGCCGGGTAAATGCGGTGATTCGAAATTTCGCGGGAGAGATAAATCTCCATGTTGCCGGTGCCCTTGAATTCCTCGAAGATGATCTGATCCATGCGGCTGCCGGTGTCGACAAGAATCGTCGCGAGAATGGTGATGGATCCTCCGTTCTCGATCTTACGGGCCGAGCCAAAAATTCGGCGCGGGATCTCGAGCGCCCGCGCGTCAACGCCGCCGGACATCGTCCGTCCGGTTGAGCGCTCCGCGTTGTGAACGCGCGAGAGACGCGTCAGCGAATCGATCAGAATCATCACATTCGCGCCCTCGGCGGCGAGCGCAAAAGCTTCCTGCATCATGAGGTCCGCCGTGCGGATGTGATTCTCATACGTCTGATCCGTCGAGGAGGAACGCACTTCGGCCGGCACGCTGCGTTTGAAGTCGGTCACTT
>JAGOUK010000181.1 GCA_018061225.1 Candidatus Omnitrophota bacterium
CCGGGAGCCGTTCCGCCGGCGTGCCCGGCCGCACGGAATATTTGAAAATGTAGGAGGAGTCGAATTCCGCTTCGAGGATTAGCTTTTTGGTAGCCTCAAAGTCATCATCCGTCTCTCCCGAAAACCCGGTGATGAGATCGGTTGTCAGACTCCCGTTCGGCACCGCCTTCTTGAATTCGGCGACGCGGTCAAGATACCATTCGCGGGTGTGCTCGCGCTTCATCCGCTTGAGGACACGTGAGGAGCCGGATTGAACCGGCAAATGCAGATGCTCGCAAACGGAAGGCATGTCCCGCATCATCTCGAATAATCTCGAGTGAGCGTCTTTGGGATGGCTGGTCGTGAACCGAATCCGCTCAGGCGACGCCTCGCGGTCAATTTTTTCTAAAAGGGCGGCAAAGTCGGTTCCCTCGTCTAGTTTTTTGCCATAGCAATTGACGTTTTGACCAAGCAGCAGGATATCCTTGAATCCGCGTCCCACCAATTCCTTCACTTCGCGGACAATATCCGCTGAGGGCCGGGAACGCTCAATCCCGCGCGTCATGGGAACGATGCAATAAGTGCATTTATGGTCGCATCCGGACATGATGTTGACGGAAGCCCGAACCCGATTGGAGCGATGCTGCACCTGGTCCATCGTGTATTCAGGGTCATTGATCTTGTCGATGGCCGTGACCTGGCGGGCTCCGCCGGTCATCACCCGATCGAGAATATCGGGAATATCAGCGATATTGCCGGGTCCGCAAACCAGGTCCAGCGACGGGATGCGGCGGAAAAACTTCGCCCCATGCTCCTGCGCCATACAGCCCATCACACCGATCACTGTCTGGGGGTTTTGGTGTTTGATCTTAGTCAGAATCCCGGAACGGCCGAAGACGCGGTCCTCCGCGTGCTGCCGAACACTGCAGGTATTGAAGAGAATGACTTGGGCAGATTCGATCTCATCGGTGAAAGAATAACCGCGCTCCAGCAATAATCCCTTCACCCCTTCAGAATCGCGCTCATTCATCTGACAGCCGAAGGTTTGAAGAAAAACTTGCTTGGAGGGACTCAAAATGGGGGCGCTCATGGGCTTGATTTTAACACAAGGCGGGCGGGCAGCCTCTAAAGGGATTCTAAAAAGCCGATCAGCGGACGAGTGTCCGTGAAGTCCTCCAGAACCAGGTCCGCGCCGCTGGCCAACAGTTCGGCGGCCGGATATCCGCCCGTGGCCACGCCCACCACACGCGTTCCGTTCGCCTTGGCGGCCGCGACATCCAGCACGGTGTCGCCGATCACGACGCAGCGTTCCGGTGTATGAGCTGCATCCGGCGCCTCCTGCCGCGCCCGCTCGATCGCTTTGCGGACCAACTCCGCCCGCTTTGCCGCGTCCGACCCGAAGCCCCCGAAGCAAAAGTAATCATGCAGTTCACCGCGCCGCAGTTTATGCCAGGCCGCGGCCTCAAGATTCCCGGTCGCAACCCCCAGCAAATATTCGGGACGCGTCTTAAGATCCGCCAAAAGTTCGGGGATGCCGGGCATCACCCTAAAGCGCTCAGAACGCTGCAGCGCTTCCGGAAAATAGCTCAGATACCGGGCGCACAAATCCTCGTATTCAGCTGCTTCAAGGTCACGCCCGATTGCCCGCCGGGCGATTTCGCCAAAAATCACCGGGTCTGTTTTGCCGTCAGGGACCACGTCGCCCCAAGCATCAGAAACTCCAAAGCACTCCTCAAAAGCGCGTTCAAAAGCCACCTGCCCCGCGCCGCCCGTCAACAGCAACGTTCCGTCGATATCGAATAACAGGGTTGCGCGAATAGTGCGACGGGACGCGCTCACAGGCGGTACAGCATCCAATAGATGACAACGCCAGTGAAGGAGACATAAAGCCATATGGGAAAAGTGACGCGCGCCCAACGACGATGCCGTGTCCAATCCTTGCGGGCCGCGTGGAACAACGTGAGAAGAACCAGCGGAGGAACGGCCGCCGCCAGTATCGTGTGCGTGCTCAGAATGATGAAGTACGCCGAGCGGATCATGCCGGTGCCCGGAAAGCGCGTCACCCCGTGATGCGCATGATAGTAAAGATAGCCGATGAGAAAAAGAGTTGAAGTGACGCAAGCCGACAACATCACAGCGCGATGAGCATCTTTGCGGCCGGCTTTGATGAGACCAAAGCCGATCAACAAAAGCACCGTACTGGCGGTATTCAGGGAGGCGTTCAGTGGAGGAAAAATGGCGAGATCCATGCGAGGTCTGTCTCGTGGGCGGGACTAGCCTTCGAAGGATCGGGCAGGCTCAAACTGATTGAGCCACCCGCAGTATTCACAATTGGGAACGGTTGGGGGAACCGGGCCCTTCAAAAGTTCCACGGCCTGCCGAAAAGTCTTGAGCGCCCGGCTGGTGTCCGTCATCACGCGAACCGGCATCACATTGAATCCCACCCAGCCGTTCTCCCGCACCTGCTTGGGTGTGTAAAAAACCAGGTAACCGAATTCCGCCTGCGGAAGTCCGTTTCTTTCAAGCAGAAGCGCGTAGCAGTCGATCTGATTTTGATAATAGCGTTCGCCGTACTTTTCCGCGTCTCCGTCGCGAAGCGCTTCGCCCTTGGTCTTGTAGTCGAACGGGATGTACTTGCCGTCACAAACCAAAAGGTCGTCCAACGCGCCGGACAAGGTAGAGCCGTCCGGCTCTTCGAGCGCGGGGCCGGTCTTCCAATCCCGCCAGAGATCGAGCTGTTTCTGATTGGAGTAAAGCTGAAGGTTGGGCAGGCGGCCCGGATTGAACTCCGGTGGAAGCGTGCCTTTCGCGCGGTAGCTGTCAAAATAATCCTTGATCACCCGGTCCATACCCGTCGGCAGCGAGGGGTAAATCCCCCTGGGCCGCTTGATCCCTTTGACTTTTTCAAGCCAAAAGCAGCGCGGACAATCCCGGTAAAGGTTCAGGGCGCTCGGAGAGAGGCGAAAAGCTTTCTTTTTGGCAGCGGGTGTGGGCATCCTACGACCTCAGCGACTGACGCTCGTTCATCTGGCGGACCTGCTCAGCTTCTGCCGATTTAGAGGTCTCCGATGCTTTTC
>JAGOUK010000182.1 GCA_018061225.1 Candidatus Omnitrophota bacterium
GGCTGATTGTCCGCTGTCCAAGCGCAGCAATATCGCCGATCCCAACAGGCTCAAATATTGATCCAATTGATGGAGTCGATTGGTATCCTCGCCTTGCAGCAGCTTGGAATACACGTCCTGCTCAATCAAATCCGATTCCCGTTGCAGCGCCTCCACATCCAACTCGGATGCGGTTCGCAAGCCGTCGAGATAGCGATCCAGCGTCGGTCCGGTCTGCACTCCGGCGGCCGCGGCCGCGTCCCGAAGGCGGGTCCATACCTCCAAAGCGGCTGCCGGGTCATTGGCACGGCCGGATCTTAGTCGAAGCACAGCCGGATGATCGGCCGGCAGAGCGAGCAATAGTCTCTGCGTTTCATTCTCAAGCACGGTGCTCTCAAGCTCCGCTTCAGCGCGCCTCAATGTCTGCCACGATTCCCACACGGAATAACGACCCGCTTCCGGACGGACCGACTCCGGCAGAACAGCCAAAGCATCTGATCTAAGAGTCATGTCCCAAGCGTCCCGTTCTTCGGCGCGTCCGAGCGCGCTCTCATAGTCCAAAATCGCCTGCGGGTACAACCGCGCCTTGAGCGCGTCGATGGCCGCGCGCATCCGATGCAGCGCCGGTGTCAGCGTGGGCCGCATATCGGCAATGCGGGCGTAGGCCGCGCGATTGTCGTCATACTGCTTCTGCCGTTCGACACCCTCGATGCGCATCGGCCGTTCCGTGCTTAAGTTTAAGAATTCTTCACCCGTGATCAAACCGTCCCGAAGCATCTGCGGCGCGGCGTGCTTCCACATGGCCGCCGGTACCGCGCGGCGCATGGTGTCCAAGGTGGCATCGCCATCGCCTCCTTCGACCGTGACGAGCCGCAGCTGCGGAAACGCGTCCATCCAAAACGCGAGCGAATCGGCGAGATTTTTTTGGGCGGGGTAATTACCGTGAGCGTCCTGAATATGGATGATGAGCTTGCCGTTTCGCCCCGCATGATGATCGCGCAGAATCATTTGACCGGAAGGCAACGGGAGACGCGAGGGATCGGCGATCAGATCAGCCAACGTTAGATTGGATGCGATGCCAGTCGGTGCGGCCGGGTTTGGAGTGAGGGGTTGTCCCGGCAAGCCGGCCGCCGCCCAGGCAAAGTCCTGCACCAAGAAAGCCGTCAAAACAAGGACGGCAATCCCTCTCTTATTACTAAGTCTTATAAGACACTTTGATAAAATCCGCACACCCCTCCCCATCATTGGATGAAGTATGCCCTCAGGCTCAAATATGTTCAAGAGTGATTAAAATAATATGTATTACATAACCCATTTAATTTAAATGGGTTACACGCACATCAGACAATTTTTATTTAAAGGCCGGAGGACTGTATCAGGGATTGAGTGTAGGCGTCTTGAGGATTTTTTAGGGTGATTTCTGTAGGTCCGGATTCCACGATTCGACCGGCACTCATAACGCAGATTCGGTCACAAATATGCCGGACCACACGGAGGTCATGAGAAATAAAAAGGTAGGACAGTCGGTGCCGCAGATGCAGATCGAGCAACAGATTGAGTATCCCCGCGCGGACCAACACATCTAATGAACTCACGGCTTCGTCCAAAATAATGAGCTTGGGCTTGAGCGCGATGGCTCGGGCGATAGAAACTCGTTGACGCTCGCCGCCCGATAATTCCACCGGAAATCTCGACATATACCGCGCCGGAAGTCCTACCTGCTCCAAGAGCCGAGCAGCCTCTTTCCTGGGGCCCTGGACGGAAGTATCTTTGTGGATCAAAAAAGGTTCGCTCAGCGTACTGCCGACCGTCATCCGGGGATTTAGTGAATGCAGCGGGTTTTGAAATACAACCTGGACTTCACGCCTGAATTTTTTTTTGCGCTGAGCATCCATCTCATCGAACGGCTGCCCCTCGTACCAGAGATGTCCCGCGTCCGGCGCCAAAAGACCCGCGATGATTTTGCCGAGCGTTGATTTACCGGAGCCTGACTCACCGACCAAGCCGAGCACTTCGCCCTCACCAATCAAAAGATCCGCATCTTTCACGGCTGCCACGGGCCGACCGCGGACCGAAAATGTTTTTTGTATCCCTTCCGCCCTCATCAAAGTAATGGGTGCTTGAGAATGACTCATGATGCCTCCCCCGTCGGAATACGGCTCTTAGGCTCACCCTCGAGCAAGGCCGCCGACAACAGCGCCCGCGTGTAAGCTTGCGTTGGACGGGAATAATCACCCCGCCCAAGCGCTTCCACCGCCCGGCCCGCGCGCATCACCAAGATGCGGTCCGCCGTTTCACGCGCCGCCCACAAATCGTGCGTCACCAGGATAATCGTGAGTCCCTTCGACCGCTGAAGCTCTGAGAGCAAAGCCAATACTTCGCGCTGAACCGTCGCATCCAGCGCCGTCGTAGGTTCATCGGCAATGAGGAGCTTGGTTTGTTTGGCCAGCGCCATCGCGATCATCACGCGTTGCTGCATGCCTCCGGAAAGTTCATGTGGATAGGACCGAGCCACGCGCTCAGCATCGCGAATCTTCACGTCTTCCAGAAGCCCCGTGACGCGGAGACGGTCGGGACGTCCAAATATTTCAAAAAACTGTTCATCCACCCGCATCACCGGATTAAGTGAAGATGCCGGTTCCTGAAAAACATAAGAAACAAAATCCCGGCGAAAAGCCCTTAAAGCCGCCGTGTCCATCACCAATACATCACGCGCCGCTTCCCCGGCGCCGGCGAGAATGCGGCCCTCGCATCGGGCGCCGGCAAGATCCGTGAGACGTCCGATGGCTGAAGCCGCCGTGCTTTTACCGGAACCGGATTCACCGACAATGGCCAGACACTCCCCCGCGCGGACCGTAAGGCTCAGCCCATCAACCGCGGGGCGGTCCGCTCCGCGGTAATATACTTTGAGCCCTTCCACCTTAAGAAGTATCTGACCCTTCATCTACCGGCGTTCCTCAATACGGCGCTGAAGACTCTCACCCAGATAGTTGTAAGCCAGCACGGTCAAAAGGATCGCCACCGAAGGAAACAACGCCATCCACCAGGCCGCGCCGATGGTGAGCCGCCCATCCC
>JAGOUK010000183.1 GCA_018061225.1 Candidatus Omnitrophota bacterium
GCCAAGGACGTCAACAAGGAAGCCGCCGCGATCGTGAAGGAGTACATCTCCAAGTACGGCCGCGTGATCTACAACGGAAACAACTATTCCGCCGAGTGGGTCAAAGAAGCCAAGAAGCGCGGTCTCCCCAACATTTCTTCCATGGTGGAAGCGATGGACTGCGTCACGCTGCCGGCCAAAGTGAAGATGTTCGAGAAGTACAAGGTGCTCTCGAAGACCGAGCTTCACTCCCGTCAGGAAGTCTATTTGGAAAAATACTGCAAGGACATCAACATCGAAGCGCGCGCTTCGATCGACATGGTCAAGCGTCAGTACCTGCCCGTCGTGATGAAGTACGCGGGAGAATTGGCCCAGACCATCTCAAGCCTGAAGTCTGCCGGCGCGCTGACGTCCGCCACCGTCCAAAAATCTACGTTGGCTGCCGTGAGCAAGCTGCTCGCCTCCGCCTCGAAGAATTTGGCCGCGCTGGAAGCCGTGACCACCAAGGCTCAGGACACTGCCGACACGCACGCGAAGTCCAAGAGCTTCCGTGACAAAGTGGTGCCCGCTCAGTTGGCGCTCCGCGCGGACATCGACGCGCTCGAGCAGATCGTGCCCGCCAGTCAGTGGCCGGTGCCGACCTATGCCGACATGCTGTTCAAGCTCTAAGCGGAACGGTTCAGGATAAAGAAACCTTCAGGCCGGCGAGGACGCTTCCCAGGAAGCGGTCCACGCCGGCCTGAATTTTTTTGTGAGGAGTTTATGATACGTACCGGGCTGGCGTGGATCACGATACTGGCGGGGCTTTGGTGGACACTTTTTCCGCAGACGCTCAAGCGAATGATGACGCGGAAGGCGAATTGGATGTTCTTTACGCTGGCGCTCGGAATGGTGCTCTGGCCGTCCCTGCATCAGTTTGGATCCCATGGGATCTGGGGAGTTGCGGGCGTGATGCTGTTGTTCGCGGGCGTGGTCTTTGTCGCGCGCGGGATCGTAGGAAAACTCTTTGGTTCGGTTCCGCTTGTCGTTTATCAGGCCATCGGCATTATCAATCTCATCGGGGGAACGCTGATTTTACGTCGGCTGATCTGACGCGGTCTTCCGGAGCTGCGGCAGGGGTATAATGCCCCCATGCCCATCAAAATCAACAGCCTCTTCGCCCGGGCGGCCTTGTTGGCCGTGATGCTTGCCCCATCCATAGGGCTGACGGGCGCGCGCTACTTCGAACTTCAGCATGACCTGACCGAATCCGCGTGGGCCAGACGACAGGCCACGGCCGATCTCTCCGCCGCCGTTCTTCATGAAAAATTTGATCACATCAAAAGCGTCGCCCTCTCGCTGGCCACACGGGTGACCTTTAGCCGCCTGATCAACGAAGGCCGTTGGGCGGAAGCGGTGGGTATTTTGAAAAGCGTTCCCGGGAAGGACTTTGAGTACATCGAACGGGTTTTTTTGGCGGATATGTCGGGCGTGCTGAAGGCCGACTACCCGGAAGCCAAAGACGTGATTGGCAAGGACTTCTCGGGCCGTGATTGGTACCAGACCGTGGTGGCCCGCAAGGAGCCGATCATATCGGAAATCTACCGCCGCGCGGCCGAACCTTCCTACAATGTCATCGCGGTCGCTGTTCCCATTCCCCGGGTTGAAGAGGGGGAGCCCGGCGGCGGTATGGCGGGCATTCTGGTTCTGCAAATTCGTCTCAAGACATTGCTTCAATGGGCTCAGATGATCGATACGGATCTTTCGGAGGCCGTTTACTTTGTGGACAGACACGGCCACGCGGCAGGATGGTGGGATGAACTTTTAAGCGAAAAAGATGTGCCCGACTATTCCGCGTTGTCGCCGGTCCGCGAGGCTCTGGCGGGCGAAAGGGGCGTGAAGCAGGTTCGTGATCCGAGAGAAGGGGTTCTCTCCGTCGCGGCGTATAGTCCGGTTCAGCCGGAAGGGTGGGCGGCCGTGGTTGAGCAGCCCGAAGCGGAGGTCTACGCGGACAAGCGTAGATTCCTCAGGAGTTTCGTCGTTACCGCTTCGGCATTGATCGTCTTGAATGCGATCCTGGCGCTGGTTGTCCTAAGATTGATAGATATGGCGCTCCGCCATCAGCGTGAAAAAGCGGCGGCCGATGCCGAGCGGACGCAGCTTGAGATTTTTGCATTTGTTGCTTCGCACGACCTTCAAGAGCCGCTCAACAAAATCAGTTCATTCGGGGGTCTGTTGCGTGAGGAGCTGGGAGGACAGGCGAGTCCCGCGGCGTTGGATTGTCTCAGGAGAATCGATTCTGCCGCTGGGCGAATGCGGCAAATGATCGACGACGTTCGAACATTTTCTGGAATTCGGCAAAACGATAAGATGCGAGAAGTGGATTTGAATATCGTGATGGGTGAGGCTTTGGATGAACTTAAAGAATCGATCGAGACCGTGGGCGCGAAAGTGCAAGCAGCGTCTCTGCCCACGATTCGGGCGAACGCGGCGCAGCTTAAAATTCTGTTCATGAATCTTCTTTCGAACGCGATCAAGTACCGCAGCGCGGGGATCCCGCCGCAGATTGAAGTAGACGTCAAAAGGCAGTCGGCCGGATCGGTCGAAATCGTCTTTAGGGACAACGGGATTGGGTTTGCGGAGAAGTACGAAAAAATAATATTTGAGCCGTTTAAGCGGCTGCATTCGCAATCCCAATATGCCGGAACCGGTCTGGGGCTTGCGATCTGCCACCGCATCGCGATGATTCACGGCGGCCGGATCACGGCCACGAGTTTGGGGCGGGCAGGCAGCGAATTCACGCTGATCCTACCAGGCAAACATTAAAGTGAATCAACGTCCTCACTTTGCCGACGCGCTGCGCGTCCCGGATATCAGGCTATTTTTGGGGGCGGTCGGATTTTATTCATTCGGCAGCCGGGCGCTCTTAGTCGTTATCGGGTTTCAGGTTTACGAGCTCACGCACAGCGCGATGGCGCTCGGATGGCTGGGGTTGATCGAAGCCATCCCGGCGCTTTTGCTGGTGCTCTTTGGCGGATACGCCGCCGACCATTTTGACCG
>JAGOUK010000184.1 GCA_018061225.1 Candidatus Omnitrophota bacterium
TTGGTTGAGGGTTTTTTCGCTCATAAAGCTACCGCACCGGTTCCGGCTCATACTTGTTATTCAGGATCATCTCAAGCGTCACCGAACCAAAGTAATCATCCAGGAGCGACTTGGCTTTCTGCCAAACAGGCTTCACGCCGCAGGCACAGTAATGCGTGCAGACGATTTGATCGCGGGCTTCAGGCTCGCAAAAAATATCAAAGGTGCTTCCTTCGAGCGCGTCGATCACTGATTTTAGCGTGATATTCTGCGTGTCTTTCGCGAGCACATACCCGCCATGGTTCCCGTGCTGAGCGGCGACAATACCGGCAGCGCGCAGACTTTGGAGGATTTTTTCGATATACGTGAGCGAATACTTTTCGGCGGCCGCGATCTCCTTGATCGTGATGGGCTCAAGACCGCCGTGCTTGGCCATATAAATCAGGCAATTCAGGCCGTATTCCGTTTTGGTGGTGTATTTCATCTGATGATTATATCTAATCAGACTAATTCAGTCCAGTTATCGGGTTCTTACTTTTGTTGTCTCTAACTCATTCAGATTTAGCGGCGGCCGGGAGCGCTGAGCGAGTGGATCGCTTCGGTGAGCACCGATTGCAGGCGAGGGCGAAGCTGAGTGCAGGCCTTGAGAAAATCATGATCCGCGTTTGAGTCCGCCTCATCCGAAATCAGTTTCACAATGGAGCAGGATGTTCCCAACTTCTGCGCCGTCCATGCGACGGCATATGCTTCCATGTCACAAGCCAAACGAGAATGCCGGGCGCCGGGAGGGCCGCCCGCGCGGTAGGGATTGGAGGTGAGAAATCGGTCCTGCGTGAGAAGGGCGGCTGACTTGGAGCCGCGGACCAGGCCGCGGCCTTTGAGCAAAACTTGATTCGGAAATTTTTCGAAAGGCTCCGCGCAATAATCCTGCTCAATCACCCGTCGGGGCTCGATCAAATCCCCCATCACAAGCCCCCTCAATCCTCCGGCAAACCCGATCAGAAGGATATTGCGGAGCGTCGGGTGCCGCCGCTTGAGCTCCTGAACTCCCCACGCCGCGCGCACCTTTCCCATTCCCGACAGAATGACCGCGGCATGCGACTGCAGTGTCAGATTCTTGAGCGCATCGTATTCAAAAATACTCGGACAGATGACACCGACAGTCACCGGCTTGGCGCCGGCTTTGGATTTGCGCCTCATCTCCGTAGATGCCGGGCTTCCAAACGGCGGTCATGATCGATCGCGAGGAGCGGAAATTTGGAGGGCCGCACCTCGAGAACATCTCCATGGCAAAAAGGCAGCTTCGCGCGGGTCCCGTCCACAAACACCATGCCGTCTTCCATCTTGGAGTGAAACATCAGCGGCGCCCCCTCCGGCAACACGCCCCCCTTCAAATGGTAGGCTCGACCATGCTTCACGTAAAGTTCACGAGGACGGTATTGCAGCGCCTTCGAGCGCAGCGGCAGCGGTCGTCCGCCCGCGGATTGGATGGCACCTGTCGAACCGGACGCGGTGGCAACCCAGACACCGGAGCTGTGTTGATCTTCGGTTCGTCCTTGAATCTTCAAACTATAATGACTCATGGCGGGCGGACTGATATGACAGATCAATAGATCGTTCAAGGCGCGCACCCCGGTGAATTGCCCGTTGAGCCAAAGATCCATACGACTCATCTCGCGGAGCGGAGCTTTACCATTCAGCACGGTCTTGAGGATCCTGCTGAAGTCGCTTCGTGTCGCGGTGCAAAATCGACCGACGCTCACCTTAGGATTGGAATTCACCCCCAAAAGCAATTCTTTGTGTACTTGGGAGGACGCGCTCAGGAATGTTCCATCGCCGCCGACCGTGACCACCAGATCGTAGAGATCGGCCGGGATGTCGCGGTTGCGGTCGATCATGCAGTAGCGAACCTTGAGCGAGTCCAGCGCCTGGCGAATGGCCTGCAGCGCCTGGTAATGAGCGTCATGCGAAATGCGGAACGCGTTGAGCAGCTTCGTGCTCGGCCGGGATGGGTGCGGAGCGCCGTCGGCCAAGCGCTTCACAAAATAAATCTCATAGACGCTTTTTTTGGCGACCACGAGGACGTTGCGAACTGTCGGATATTTGCGGCGGATGGGCTTCATTAGTGCAGCGAGGGCCTCCAGGGAAGCTCCGTGATCAGATCCGCTTCTTTTTGAAGCAAAAATCCGAGCCGGCCGTCGATTTCTTGCAAGTCATAATACTTTTTCGCCAAGTTCACAAAAATGGTTCCGTGTTTTGATTCGGCGAGATAAAGCTGGCGATAAAACTCCTTGAGCTCCGCGTCCTGCAGCTCCGGATACAAAATGCCAAAACGTTCCGCGCCCCGGCTCTCCACAATCGACATGATGAGCATTCGATCCAAAAAACGCTCCTCTTCCGAGTGACGGCAAAGCGCCATCAGCCGGCTCACGTAGGGATCCTCGCTCATTCTGGTATTGAGCCTCAGACCACGCTTTTCCATCAGAAGATACACCTGCTTAAAATGCCTCAGCTCCTCGAGCGCCAGATTGATCAGCGGCTTGGCGATCTGGAAGCGCTCCGGGCACTTGGCGACAAAGGTCATCGCAGTGGCGGATGCTTTGCGTTCACAATCCGCGTGATCGATCAAAAATTCGTCAAAATTTTGAAGAATGACCTTCACCCATTTGGGATCGGTCGGCGCAACCAGAGGGATCATGAAGCGGATGGGGCGGGAGACGCTTCGGTGACTGCTTCCGGCGCCGGAATTGACTGCTGAAGCAGCCGCTCCGCCTCCGCGATAGATTTGCCGGTTTCGCGCATCAAGGCTAAGTACTCTGGGTCCAGCTCCAAACGGGCAAATCGGTCCTTGAGCGCGGCTCGGTTCTTAAACTTCTCCGTTGATTTCTTGAGCTTGGCAATGTCCGCGGAGACCTGGGAGTAGCCCGGTATACTTTTAGCAAATTGCCGGTCCTCTTCCTGCGTCCAGGTGAATCCCAGATACTTTTGACCTCCTTCCTTCCGGATGATCCGCGACGGGTTGGTCGACATGAGCTG
>JAGOUK010000185.1 GCA_018061225.1 Candidatus Omnitrophota bacterium
GCTCCGGGCGCTTCGCCGACGAACATGAGAGACGCCTTCCGATTGCCGTCCCCGAAGACGACATTGGTGCGGGTGGTGTGCAGACGGCATTGCGTGCAGGCCTTGGCCTGCCGGTCCAAATCGTCCCAACCCATCTTGGCCACGGCCTCGGCCAGCGGACTGATGGGCGCGGCCGGTCCGTCCAGACCGCGGTCGAGATCGGCCCACTTTTTTCTGGGCATGGCCTCGTTGCCAAAGGATTTTTCTGTCGCGGCCAGCTGCTTTAGAATTTTGCGTTTGCGGACGGGGTCTTTCATGAGACGGCCTGACGCACGACCTCTTCGGCCGCGAATGGATGCGCGATCGCTTCGATGGCGGCCTTCACAGAGGCGCGCTTGGCGTCATCCGAGCGGAACGCCGCGATCGCGGCCGGCACATCGCTCATCCGATCCACGCGCAGCGCGGCGCCGCGGCCAACCAAAATATCTCTATTAAAGGTCTCCTGCCCCGGCACGGGCTCCAGAATCATCATCGGAACACCCTTCGCCAGTGACTCTGAAGTCGTGGAGCCGCCCGCCTTGCCGACAATCAAGTCCGCCGCGGTCATGAGTTCGTGCATGTTATTCACAAAACCATAAACAGTGAGATTGGGGAGCTCGCCCGCGAGCTTTTCAAGCGAAGCTTTGAGCGATTGGTTGCTGCCGCTCACTACAAGCGCCTGAGCGTCGGGGTTGGCCCGGCAAAACTCCGCCACCGGGGCCTGTATCGACGAAGCACCCATGCCGCCGGAGGTGAACAGAACGGTGAATCGGTCTTCGGGCAACCCAAGCTTGCTCCGCATCGCCTTCACATCCTCGCGAACGGCAAAGTCTTCGGCGACCGGAATGCCGGTCACGCGGATGCGGTCCTTGGCGATCCCCTCGCTTTGCAGCACCGCGCGGGTTTCGTCGCACATCACGCAGTACAGGTCCGTGTCCCGGGAGATCCAGAAGCGGTGCACCAAAAAGTCCGTGATCACCGTGACGGCGCGGCCGCGGAGCTTGCCGCTTTTTTTGAGATGCGCGCTCACTTCGGCGGGCATGAAGTGCGTGGAGATCACCGCGTCCCAGCGGTCTTCCGTGATGAGCTGTTCGAGACGCTTGCCGAACAGGCCGTTGAAGAGGCGCCGCAACAGCAGCGTCACCGGAAACAGATAACGGTTGTCCGAAACAAAGTAAGTGACCCCCCAAAGCAGCGGCGCCTTGGTGATCGCAAAAAGGTAGGACCCAACATACTGAGACTTTAAGAATTTGGGGAAAAAGTCGAGCGCGTCCTCAACAATCACCAACGCGTCAGGATAAAGCCGGCGCACGGCTGCGGCGGTGGCCTGCGCCGCCTTCAGATGGCCGTGCCCCGCGGACGCGTGAAGGATCAGGAATTTTTTGGCTTGAGTATCCATTGAACCGCCTTCTTTAGATCTTTGGCTGTGTGATCGGGCTGTGTCTTAAATTTTTTAATATCGGCCGCGGTCCGTGTTTTGCCGGACAGAACCAAGACGGTGCGGCATCCGGCGCTTCGGCCCGCCGCCATATCCCGCTCGGTGTCGCCGATCATGTAACGCCGTGACCGCGCCGCGGCCTCTCCAAGCATCTGATCCGCGGCTTCAAACAGTCCCGGCTTCGGCTTGCGGCAGCCGCACCCCTCTTCCGGTGTGTGTGTGCAGTACAATACTCCGCTCAAAAGCACGCCGCGCGCCGAGAGATCCCGGAACATTTTTTGAGTGATCGCGTCCAGTGCTTCCGTCGTGACCAGTCCTCTGCCGACTCCGGCCTGATTCGAAATCACGATCAGCCGCGCCTTGGCGGCCGCGAGACTTTTGAGCGCGACAAACACCCCCGGAACCCAACGGAACTCTTCCGGGCGACGGACATAATACTTTTTTTTGGGATCCCGATTGAGCACGCCGTCGCGGTCGATGAAGACGGTGAGCGGCAGAGGGCTTTTCTTAGTCACGCGTCCTGGCGTTCTCAAAACGCTGCATCAGCGCGAGCGCTTCTTTCTCGAGCATGGCGGGATCCATCTCCGTCATGCAGAGCTCTTTGTCGGACTTGGGACAATTGCGCTTGTAGCACGGCGCGCAGTCCAATCCCGAGACCAGCTTACTCCCCCGTCCGTACAATTCGATCTCGGCTGAGCAGGTGGACCCAAAGTACACCAGAGCAGGCGTCTTAACTGCGATCGCGATATGCATCGCGATGGTGTCGCCCGTGATCACCAACCCCAGCCGCGAGACCATCGACGTGAACTGCCGTATGGTGTGCCGCGTCCCGGCATTGCGGCCGAAGCCGGCCGCCTGGCGCTCCAGCGCTTCGTTGCGCTCGTGTTCCTCAGGACCGCCGAGGAATAACACTTCCCGGCCCGTCGCGGCATGCAGCCGTTTGGCCAGATCCAAAATATTCGCTTCCGGAAGTTTCTTGCCCGCGAACCGCTCGCCGCTGCCCGTGTTGATCCCGATCACATGCCCGTAATCGGCAGGTTTGATCCCGAGCGTGTTCAGGTGATGCTCGGCATAGCGCTCGTCTTCATCGCGGCAATGGAGCTGATACTCATCGTAAGCGTACGGGAGCTCAGTCTGCTCGTAAGAGATCTGCTGGTAAGTTTTTTCGTTGGTGCGAAACTTGAGCTCGTCGTCGACGCCGAGGCGCACCGCGTATTCGCTCGCCTTATTGAGCGCCGCGACGCCTTTATGCTCGGCATCCCAGCCGAACCCGCGCTTTTCGGCGGCATTGGCTTTTTCGATGCAGTCGAGGGCTTCGGGTTCCTTGTCGAGGCAGATCGCCAGGTCAAAGGATGCGGCGGCCGCGCGCTCGGCGGCATTGTCTTCGCGAATCCACAATTCGTGTATCCAGGGATTACCCTGAAGCACCCCCGCGTTGGAACGGTCGACGATCCAGGTCACTTTGCAGCCCAGATGCGCCCGCCGCAGCGCCGCCAGAAGCGGCGTCGTCCGCAGCACATCGCCCATCGCGCCGAGTTTAACGA
>JAGOUK010000186.1 GCA_018061225.1 Candidatus Omnitrophota bacterium
CGTGTTGAGCATTCTCATCGTCACTCATGAGTGGGGCCATTACATCACCGCGCGGCTGCTCAAGATCCGGGTGGAGCGTTTTTCGATCGGGTTTGGTCCCATTCTTTTTCGCAGAAAAGCCACGCATGAGGACGGCACCGAGTTCTGTGTCTCGCTCATCCCGATGGGCGGCTATGTGAAGCTTTCCGGCGAGTCTCCCGAAAGTTCGACGGGCGCGGCATGGGAGTTTCACACTCGCTCCAATTTCCATAAATTTTTGGTGGTGGTTGCCGGGCCTCTCATCAACGCGCTTCTCGCGATCCTGATTTTTGCCGTGATCTTTGTGGCGGGTCAGCCCGCCGTGACGACTCAAGTCGGGCAGGTGATGCCTGATTTTCCTGGCGCCGCGGCCGGATTGAACCCGGGTGACCGCATCGTCAGCGTTAACGGTGCCCCGGTCAAATACTGGGAAGAATTACTGGCGGAACTGCCTAAGCACCGGGATGGCGAGCTTTGGATCGACATCGAACGCTCCGGCACCGGTGCCGCGGAGCGCTTGAATCTTACGGCAAAGCTCGTGAAGCAAAAAGATCTGTTCGGTAAAGAACACACCGTGCCCCGCATCGGAATTTTGCCTTCGGGCGAAGCGGACATCGTCCGCCGCGGTCCCGTGGAAGCGGTGGCTGCTGCGACGGTGAAGGTCTATCAGCTCTCTCTGATGATCTTCGCGTCGCTTGGCATGGTGATCACCGGCGCGGTGTCGTTCAAGGATTCGATGGCCGGTCCGATCGGGATCTATGTCATGACGCAGGAAGCCGCCAAGATCGGGTGGGTGTATCTGTTCGACTTCATGGGCCGTCTCAGCGTGAGTCTTTTTGTGATCAACCTGCTGCCGGTTCCCGTACTCGACGGCGGCCATCTGCTGTTCATCGCGATCGAGACGGTGACTCGGCGCAAGCTCTCCGACCGCGTGAAGGAATGGGGGCTCAAGATCGGCATGGCGCTGGTGCTGACGCTCACCGTATTCGTGATCTATCAGGATTTTATTAAATACGAAATCATTGGAAACATCATTCACGCCGTCCGGGCGCTGCTCGGCCGGGGATGATCAAGAATCGAAGGAAGAATATGCGATACAGCCGCCAGCTGCTCCCGACACTCAAAGAAAATCCCCAGGATGCCGAAACGATCAGTCATCGGCTGATGCTCCGCGCGGGGCTGGTGCGCAAACTCGCGAGCGGCACCTACACGTATTTGCCGGCCGGTTTGAGAGCGCTGGCCAAAGCGGAAAAAATTGTCCGCGAAGAAATGGACCGCGCCGGGGCGCTCGAGATTCTGATGCCCGCCCTGCAGCCGGCGGATCTCTGGAAAGAAACCGGCCGCTTCGAGATCCTCGGCGAGGACATGATTCAGTTTGAGGACCGCCACGGCAAGCTCAATGTGCTCGGCCCAACGCACGAGGAGATCATCACCGATCTGGCGCGGCACGAAATCCGTTCTTACCGGCAGCTCCCGACTGTCCTTTATCAGATCCAGACCAAATTTCGCGACGAGATGCGCCCCCGGGCGGGAGTGATACGAAGCCGCGAATTTATCATGAAAGATGCATACAGTTTTCACGCGACTCCGGAATGTCTGGACGAAACTTACAGCCGGATGCGCGACGCGTATTGCCGTATTTTTACCCGCTGCGGACTCAAGTATTACATCGTTCAAGCCGACCCGGGCGCGATGGGTGGAACGGGTTCTCAGGAATTCGTTCTTTTTTCCAAAGCCGGGGAGGACCGCATGGTGCAGTTCGGCGAATCCGACCGTGTGATGAGCGCCGAAATGGCGGAGCGCAAGCTTCAGGGCCTTACCTTTCCTGCGGAGGGCGGCAACAATTTCAAAGAGTTGGACACACCCAACGCCTCCAGCATTGAAGCGGTTGGCGCTGCCCTCAAGGCCAAGCCCGCGCAGATCGTGAAGACGATGATCTATGCCGCACCCGCATCCGGGAATCAGCCGCCGCAGATCGTCGCGGTCTTGGTGAAGGGAACGGATGAGGTCAGCGAGTACAAAGTCAAAAAGATCTGCCGCGGCATCCGCATGGCCACCCGCGATGAGATCGAAGCGGTCGGTTCGGCCTTCGGTTATTCGGGTCCGATCGGGCTCAAGGTCGATCGCGTATTGCTGGACGAGGATGTGATCGCCATGCCAAAGATGATTGTCGGTGCCAATAAACGCGATAAGCATCTCGTGGGTGTGACGCCCGCGGATCTGCCGCGTCATCTGAGCTGTCAGATCACCGTGGGGGATTTTAGATTGGCGAATGACGGGGACACCGGACTGGTCGATGGGCGTGAGGAGACGCTAAAACTCAAGACGGCCATCGAACTCGGACATATCTTCAAACTCAACCTGCGTTATTCAGAGCCAATGCAAGCGCGTTTTATGGACGAGACCGGCGCCGAAAAACCGCTCATCATGGGATGCTATGGGATTGGCGTTAACCGCATCGTCGCCGCCGCGATCGAACAAAGCTCGACCGATCAGGGGATTGTGTGGCCGTCGGCAGA
Source organism: Candidatus Omnitrophota bacterium (assembly GCA_018061225.1). Lineage (GTDB taxonomy): Bacteria > Omnitrophota > Gorgyraeia > 2-02-FULL-51-18 > JAGOUK01 > JAGOUK01. The sequence goes on from JAGOUK010000186.1 coordinate 2,538, forward strand.
AATCGCCCCCTATCAAGTCCTGCTGCTCACCACAAGCGTCCACGACGCCGAGCTGATGCAGGCGAGCGAAAAGTTTTATCAGGATGCCCTCTCCAGGGGCTGGGACATCCTCTGGGACGAGCGGGACACCTCGGCCGGCATCAAATTTAACGATGCCGACCTACTCGGCGCACCGATCCGCGTCACCCTTGGACCCAAGGGAATCAAGGCCGGCGAGGCCGAGGTTAAAAATCTACGCACCAATGAGACCCACAAGACCCCGCTCGCCGGTCTCTTGGAGTTTGTGAGCCAGCTTCTAACCTTGACATAAACACTCAGGGTTTGCTATAAATAACCATCCCGAGAGGGATGCTCAAGTGGGTTTTTTAGCCCACTTTTTTTATTCCCTTAACGTGGTGCCGATTATGAGCTCTGATGTAGACGTACGGATCGCCGAATGGTTCGCCGCCCAG
>JAGOUK010000187.1 GCA_018061225.1 Candidatus Omnitrophota bacterium
GCACACATGGTTTGCTGGGCACCAAATATCTCGAGATCTTACCCGGTTCGTCGGGTCCCCGGCCTGCGGGCGATGTGTTCACGGGCCGTGACCCTGTGCAGATCGATGCGATGCTGGCTGCCGGTGAGCGGATGGCGGGCAAGATGGAGCACACGGTGGACTTGGTCAATCAGCTCATGGAGGATCAGGACTTTAGGACAACGCTTAAAACCAACGGAGACAATGTCACCGCCTTGATCGCGGAGCTCCGCAGGGCGGCGAGCTCCATGAACGAAATTCTCGACGGGGTTAAGAGCGGCCGCGGCCTGGTTGGCAAACTTCTAACGGATGAATCCGTGTATCAGGACATCAAAGACACGGTGGCCGAGATCAAGCGCAATCCCTGGCTGCTTTGGAAAAAGAGGTAGGAGTTATCCCATATGGGCGTTAGCTATATTCGCGTCTTATTTGCGCTCACCGCGGTGGTGGTCGGGCATCAAGTCGGCAGCGTGATGTTCGGCATGCACACGGAATACGGCGCGTACGGCGCTGTCGTGGGTCTGGCTATCGCGGCCGCCGTTATTCTACTGGAGCTCTTTACGGCAAAAGTATCCCTGCGGGGGCTTTCGGCGGCGGTTTTTGGACTGCTGCTTGCGCTGATCATCTCAAATCTGATTTCGGCGGCGATTCAGACCATCTCTATGGACTCCGGCTGGAAGACGGCGCTCAAGATCAGCGTGACGCTGATCCTGGCTTATCTGGGCGTGATTTTTGCCCTCCGCGGAAAAGATGAGTTCAACGTGATTATTCCTTATGTGAAGTTTCAGCGGCAGGATCAGTCCGACATGCCGATTTTGCTGGATACCAGCGCCGTGATCGATGGGCGCGTCGCCGATTTGGTTCAGGCTCATTTTTTGGACGGTTATTTTGTGATTCCGCGATTTGTCTTGAAGGAGCTCCAGGCTCTTTCGGATTCGGCGGATCCCTTGAAGCGGGGGCGTGGTAAGCGCGGTCTTGAGGTGCTCGCGAAGCTGAAGAAGAACCCTAAATTTATTTTTAAGATCAACAATGAGGACTTCGAGGAGATTCTCGATGTCGATCAAAAGTTGGTTAAGCTGGCCAAGGTTCTCGATGCGAAGCTTTTGACGACGGACCACAACCTAAACCGCGTGGCCGAATTCAATGGAGTTCGTGTGTTGAATCTTAATGATGTTTCTGCCGCCCTGAAGGCGCAGCTGTTGCCGGGGGAGCAGGTCGAGGTTCAGCCTGTCAAAGAGGGCAAAGAACGCGAGCAGGCAGTGGCCTATCTCAACGACGGGACCATGGTTGTCGTTGAGGATGGGCGGGGGATGATCGGCCAGACCATTCTGGCCGAAGTGACATCGGTCTTTCAGACTCCCGCGGGCCGGATGATTTTTGCCAAGCCCGCTCAAGTTTCCGCGAATTAGCTTTATGGCTAGTCGAAGCGCCGCAACACAACCTCGCGTGGGCATCATTGTTCCCGCGGCGGGCCGGGGGGAGCGTCTTGGATCCAGAGTCCCCAAGCCTTTGGTGACGTTAGGCGGTGTCCCGCTGGTCGTTTACACGCTCAAGGTTTTATTCCGGGCTTACCCCTTCGCGCAAATCCTGGTGCCCGTGGAGCCTGAGGCGGTGGCCTCGATGCGAAGGCTTCTGATAAGGCATGGTCTCGCAAAAGCTCAGGTGTTGGCCGGCGGGGCCATGCGCGCCGAGTCCGTTAAGAACGGCTTTGATCTGTTGCGAAAAGAGATTGAGATTGTCGCGGTTCATGACCTGGCCAGGCCTTTTATCGCAGCGGAAAATATTCGTGAGTTGGTCGCGGCCGCGCGGAAGCATGGCGCCGCGCTTCTGGCGCAGAAAGCCGTTGCCACAGTCAAAGAAACCGACGCGGCCGGATCCGTGGTCCGGCGAACGCTGGACCGTAACCGCATCTTTCTGGCGCAAACACCTCAAGTGTTTCGAGTCAGCCTTCTTCGGAAGGCCTATGCTGCTGTGGGAGCGCGGTTTAGCGCCTTCACTGACGAGGCGGCTCTGGCGGAAGCGGCCGGCAACCGCATCCACATCGTTGCGGGTCCCGCGATGAACTTTAAGATCACGACGCCCGATGATTTGAAGTTAGCCCGTCTGGTCGCCGAATCCAATAAACGGAAGAAATGAATTCATGAAAACCTCCACATCCCCGTTAGATCGTCTCCGAATCGGCTTCGGCACCGACCTTCACCGCCTTGTAAAAGGGCGCAAGCTGATTCTCGGAGGCGTGATCATTCCACATTCCAAAGGGTTGGCGGGGCATTCGGATGCCGATGCTTTGATCCATGCCGTGATTGACGCGGTGTTGGGAGCTATGGGGGCTTCGGATATCGGAGAGCTTTTTCCGGATACGGACCGCGCGTTTAAGGACGCTGATTCCAAACCGCTGCTTAAGCAGGTGATGTTGGTCGCGGCGCGTAAGCGCTATCGGCTGATTAATATGGATGCGGTGATCAATGCCGAGGAGCCTAAGCTCAAGCCTCATAAAGAGGCGATACGGCGTTCAATGGCGAAGCTTCTGTCAGTGACGGCCGACCGGGTGAATATCAAGGCCAAGACCCGGGAGGGGCTGGACGCGGTGGGGATGAAAAAGGCGATCTCGGTCGAATGCGCTGTTCTGATGGAGCGTGCCCGGTAAATGACGGTCCGCATTCAGAATACTTTGACCCGCGCGCTGGAGCCATTTGTGCCTTTGCGCAAAAATGAAATTTCCATGTATGTTTGCGGCCCGACCGTTTATGACGACCCGCATCTGGGTCATCTGCGCTCCGCCTTCGCGTTTGAGATCATTCGCCGTGTTCTTGAGACAGCGGCCGGACCCGATGGCGTTAAATTTGTCCGAAATGTCACCGACATTGATGACAAGATCATTCAGCGCGCGGCGGAGCGCGGAACTGACTGGAAGACCATTGCGGAAAAGTACCACGCCGCTTATCTTCATGACACCGC
>JAGOUK010000188.1 GCA_018061225.1 Candidatus Omnitrophota bacterium
GCCTTGGCATCATACATTGCCGTTTTGATCATGGGCCCCTCCCCGGAGTTACCTCAACGGCCATCATACACCTTGCGGCTGGATGGAGGGTGCGGAAGACTGACTCTGACTGAGGTCCTGGGAGATCAGGGTTGGTAACTGTCGAGCTCAAAGCGGATCGGAAACCGGACGGATGACTCGATAGGCATGGCGCCGACCATCGCGGGACGAAAACGCCAGGTTCTTACAGCCTTGACCGCAGCCTCGTCCAATACCGCATGACCGGAACTCTGTTCAACCATAACCTCGCTCGGCCGGCCGTCGGTAGCAACGGCGGCCTTGAGCGTCACCGTGCCTTCCCATCCGTTTCGACGCGCGGTCCAGGGGTAGGCGGGGGCGGGATTTTTCAGATAGTCGGGCCTGGCTTCCGTGACCGCCCCGGCCGCGGAGTGAAAAGTTGTTGCTGACCGACCCGGAACGGCCGAGCTTCCATCCCCCTGAACGGGAGAGTCCTGACGAATGCGGGCCTGTTTGACTTCACCGGGTTTGGGTTCAGGTAATTTTTTTTCTTCGATCTCATGAAAAATCGGCATCGGATCCGGCTCAGCCACATGAACCTGTTCCTCCGGTTGCGGCATCTCTTCCGGTTGCGGCATCTCCTCAGCGGTTAGCTCGGCGGGAGCCGCGACGAGACTCACTTCAACACCGCCGCTTCCCGCTTCCACCCCATACTCAACTGGTCTGACCAGCGCCAGACCGCCCGCCGCGATCACTGCCGCGTGAATGGCCGCGGATGCCGCAAGTCCGCCCCACCATGAATTCTTGATCAGCATCATGTTCCGGCCCCTTATTTCTTGGGCTTGGTTTGAATGGCCACTTTGGTGATACCCAAAGACCGGATATCATCCAGCACTTGCACGGCCAAACCAAAGTTCGCTTCCTCGTCGCCGTTAATAAATACCTTAAGGTCCGGGTCCGCCGCCAGAGCCGCCGTGAGACGTCCTTTGAGAGATGCGATCTCAAGCCGTTCTTTATCTAAGAATATTTCACGGTTCTGCGTGATGGTCACCGTCACTGAGGACTTCCGGTCCTCCGCGATTGCGGTCGCTGCGGAGGGTAATTTGACCGTCAGACCCTGATTCTTGACCATCGAGAGCGATGTCATCACGAACGTCGCTAACAAGAAAAAAACGACGTCGATCAGCGGAATGATCTCGATGCGTGCCTTGCGTTTAGCGGACGGTGACGGGATGCGCATTGGAATCCTTGGCTCTGATCAGAAGCAGCTCAACATTATTCGAAATATCCTCAATCTCGTGCCGCGCCTCTTCCAACCGCGTATTCAGATAATTGAACGGGAGCAGCGACACAATCGCGATCGCAAGACCAAAAGCCGTGGCGATTAGCGCCTCCGCGATTCCGCCGGTGATCACACTCGGCGCGTCTAATTCCGATCCGCCCAGGAGACCGAAGGAACGGATCATTCCCGTTACGGTCCCGAGCAGACCCAGGAGAGGAGCGAGCGTGATGATCGTGTCGAGCATCGGAAGCCCCCGTTCAAACCGCTTGAGCTCGCGTCCGGCGGCGCGCAACAAAGCGTTCGAAAATGAAATTTGACGATGCTTTAACCCGTACACGATCGTCCGGGCCACAAAGTCACTGCTGCCTTGTCCCGCGCGGACGGCGGCGTCCGCGTCACCCTTCTCAACGCACGCCAATATTTTTTCGACCGATGCAGGATTACGGAGGCGCTGTTCCCTGATAATAAATATGCCGCGGTCGATTACAACTGAGAGCGCGACAACAGAGGCTGCCAACAGCGGCCACATGATGGGGCCGCCTTTTTGAAAAGTTTCCAATATTGCGTTATGCCACATTTCATTCATCTCCATTTTTTAGGATCGGATTTTCTGGGCTGTGTCATAAAAAACAGGAGGATCCCAAGCACCCCGACGACAAAAATCCCCGCCGTCGCCGCCGTGAGAATCAGGTCCCGAAGGTCCTTGTTCCGGATAAACATGAGTTTGTGGAAGTTGCTGAAGAAATCAGCCTCCCATTGCTTCCGGTCATTCGTCGAGCGGGTGACGCTGCCCGTCATTGTGGACACATAAACTCGGGTGCCGAGCCCATCCTGAGCGTCAAATCGGTACACCGGTAAAACACGGAAGATATTGATGTATTCCATATTGAAGTCCGTGAGATACCCGGTCTTGCGGACGTTGACGCCGCCAAGAGCGGTCGAGGCGATCTCCGCCGCGTACCGTTCATCCATCCCTCCTCCGGATGATCCGGTCACGGTGTGGACATAGCGCGGCAGGGTCTCGCCCTGGATGATAAATTGATACCAAGGCTCGCCCTCAATTGGCCGGATACTCACAGACTGTACGGCCCCGTGTAAATCCCCGAGACCTTTTGCCGCATCGGCCGGCGAAACAGCAACCGATGCCACGTCGATGTCCTGTGACGGTCGTGCGGCCGGCGGCGGAGCCTGCGTGCGGCTCATGACGCTGTGCATCACGCCGCTGGCGGACGACATCAGAAGCGTCACGCTGAACGCCAGCCCCAGTCTCCGGTGAACTTTGCGGACGAACCTTGGATCAATTTTCATGTCGTGTTTTTCCGGGTTATTTTGGGGAGATCACCATTTGTGCTCAAAGCCGCCGTACCAGGAGCGTCCGCTTCCCGGGTTGAATTGCGCGCTGTCGGCGCCCGCGGCATTGGTGACGATTCCGGTCGAGGAAGCATAAACCTCGTCAAACAGATTCTTGCCCTCGACGAACCAGGACCAGCCTTTGTCCTGCTTCATGCCGATCTTGAAGCCCCACACCGTGTAGGTATCAGCATAGAATGTGTTCGCCATGTCGATCGGATACCGGTCGAAGATCTGCTCCATATTGGGGCCGAGATATAGGCCGGACGGGTGCTTGTACAGGAGTTCCGCCTTGAAGAAGTGTTCCGGAAAGGA
>JAGOUK010000019.1 GCA_018061225.1 Candidatus Omnitrophota bacterium
GTGGCCGGATCTTTGCCGCTGGCCCTGGGTAAGCTCGGCCATCAGGTGCTGATCGCCACGCCGCAATACGAAGCTCAGGCGGGTCAGCGGCTGGTGAGGATCTCAGACCGCGTCCAGGTTATATTTATTGAGCATCCCGGATACTTCTTTAGAGACGGCATTTACGGCACGGTGAAGCAGGGGGTTTACGCGGATCACCCGGATAACGCGGCGCGTTTTTCCTTTTTGTGTCATGAAGCGTTTAAGGAAGCCAAGAAGCTGGGTTTCAAGCCTGACATTATTCATTCGCATGACTGGCACACGGCGCCTTTGTCGATGATGCTCAAGACGGTTTATCGCAAGGATCCATTTTTTAAGAAGACCAAATCGGTCTTCACGATCCATAACCTGGCGTTTCAAGGACTTTTTCCGAAGTCGCAATGGCGTAAGTTGGGTCTTGGGCCCGCGCCCCAAGCCCTCAAAAAATGTGAGTTCTGGGGGAAGATCAGCTTCATTAAGTCAGGACTGGAGTATGCCGACGCGGTGAACGCGGTCAGTCCCGGGTACGCGCGGGAGATCCTGACGCCCGCGCTGGGATGCGGGCTGGATCAGGTGTTGCGCCGCCGGCGTAAGGCCTTTAGCGGTATTTTGAACGGCATCGATACCGATGCCTGGAACCCCTCTGTTGATAGCGCCTTACCCAAGCCGTTTTCTGCTGACAAACCGGGCGCGCGCGCGTCGAGCCGGCTGGCGCTTTTGCGCGCATCGGGTCTCTCGGACCGCGCGGGAGAATCGCCGGCACCGATCTTTGGGGTTGTTTCCCGACTTACGGATCAGAAGGGTTTTGATATTTTGATGGGCGCTTTTGAGGGTCTTATGGAACGGGGAGCGAAGTTTGTGCTGCTTGGCACGGGGGATAAGCGGTACGAGGAATTTTTTAAGAAAATGCAGCGGCAGTATCCGAAGCAGGTTTCATGCAGCTTGGGTTTTTCGGGTGCACAAGCCAGCCTCATTTACGCGGGAAGCGACTTTTTTCTGATGCCGTCCCGCTTTGAGCCTTGCGGTTTGGGGCAGCTCATTGCGTTTCGGTATGGGGCTATCCCGATCGTGCACCGCACCGGCGGTTTGGCGGACACGGTCCGGGATGCCGACGGTCATACGGGAGCGGGGAATGGTTTTGTCTTTCGTCAGTTTGACTCCGCGTCGCTGCTGGAAGCGGTTGACCGCGCGTTTGGCCTGTTTGCGGACAAAGGCGCCATGGAACGCGTCCGCGCGGCAGGCATGAAGGCTGACTTTTCCTGGAAGCGTTCAGCCCGGAAGTATGAAGCGCTTTACAAGGGGCTAAACGGATGCTGAGTATCGGGCTGACCGGAGGCGTCGCTACAGGCAAATCTGAGGCCCTGAAGGCCTTTGGGGCCAGTGGAGCCAAGACACTTTCGAGTGACGCGATCGTCAAAGACCTGATGAAGCCGCGAACCGCGGTCGTTCGCAAAATACGGGCTCACTTTGGACCCGGCGCGGTGACGCCCGGCGGCGCTGTTTGCCGGGAATATTTGCGTGAACGCATTCTGGCGGACGCGGCCGAACTCGACTGGCTGGAGCGCGCGCTGCATCCGGGCGTGCGGAAGGAGATTCGCGCATTCGTCGCCAAGTATCGGCGCGCGTCCGGAGCGCTGGTCGTGGAAGTGCCGCTTTTGTTTGAAAACGGCTTTGACCGTCTGTTTGACCGAACCGTGGCCGTCCGTTCTACACCGGAACAATCGGAAGCCCGGGCCGCCAAGCGGGGGATGAGCGCGGAACTTTATCATTTTTTGTCGAAGCGTCAGTGGACCCAAAGCCGCAAGGCCAAAGCCGCCGACCTCGTGATCCACAACACCGGCACCCTAACCCAACTCCGCTCCTCCATCGACGACGCGTTCAAAAAATTGACACACGTCGCTTCGACCGAGGGCGAACGCGGAAAGGGCTCTTTTCCGAGCTTTGCGGCGTCCGCCGCACCGGCGAGGAAAAGAGCCCTTTCCGCGAAGCGACGATCGAAACGTACGTAATCAATTTTTTGAACAAGGAGGATACATGTCAGATCTGGACCTAGCACAACTGAAGCATATGAAAATCAAAGAGCTCGCGGATGTCGCGAAGCAGTACAACGTGGAAGGCGTGAGCGGCGTCAAAAAGCAGGATTTGATCTTCAAGATCCTGCAGGCGCAGAGCGTTCAATCCGGCGCGATGTACGGAGAGGGTGTCCTCGAAGTCTTGCAAGACGGTTTTGGCTTCCTGCGCGCTGCCAATTACAATTATCTGCCGTCCCCGGACGACATTTATGTGTCGCCCTCGCAGATTCGCAAATTCAATTTGAGGACCGGCGATACCGTGAGCGGTCAGATCCGTTCGCCCAAGGAAGGGGAGCGTTACTTCGCGATGCTCAAGGTCGACGCGGTCAATTACGAGGCCCCCAACGGCCCGACCAACAAGATCGCGTTCGACAACCTGACGCCCCTGTATCCCAAGGAGCGGTTGAAACTTGAGATCACGCCGCTGGAAGTGTCGATGCGGATCATGGACCTCCTGACCCCGATCGGTAAGGGTCAGCGCGGTCTCATCGTCGCCCCGCCCTACAGCGGTAAGACAGTCCTGCTTCAGAAAATCGCCAACAGCATCAGCACCAATTATCCGGAAGCGTATCTCATCGTGCTTTTGATTGATGAGCGCCCGGAAGAAGTCACGGACATGCAGCGTTCGGTGAAGGGCGAGGTGATTGCCTCGACCTTTGACGAGCCCGCCGAACGTCACGTGCAGGTGGCCGAGGTCGTAATCGAAAAGGCCAAGCGCCTCGTCGAATGCGGTAAGGACGTCATCATTCTGCTCGACTCGATCACGCGTCTGGCGCGCGCCTACAACCAGACCGAGCCGCATTCCGGCAAGATCTTGTCAGGCGGTGTGGACTCGAATGCTCTGCACAAGCCCAAGCGCTTCTTCGGCGCCGCGCGCTGCGTGGAAGAGGGCGGCAGTTTGACCATTATGGCAACCGCGCTGGTGGACACCGGAAGCCGTATGGACGAAGTCATCTTCGAAGAGTTCAAAGGCACGGGCAATATGGAAATCCAGCTCGACCGCAACCTGTTCCAACGGCGCATTTACCCGGCCATCGACATCAAGCGGTCGAACACCCGGCGTGAAGAGCTTCTGGTCGAGCAGGAAATGCTTCAGAAGGTCTGGATCCTGCGCAAAGTGCTCAACGAGCTCTCGAGCGCGGAAGCGATGGAGCTTCTGATCGAAAAAATCAAGAAGACCAAGACCAACGAGGAGTTCCTGAAGAACCTGAACAAGCCGTCCTAACGAAGGCTGGCCAGTCACCGCCGCCCAAAGGGCGGTCTTGTACGGGGCTACCTTTTTAGCCGATTTAACTGTAAACTGTCCGGTCTTATAACTTATAGAGGAGTACCGAAATGAAAAAAGGCCTGCATCCCGAATACGTCGAAACAACCGTGACCTGCAACTGCGGCAATGTGATCCACACCCGTTCCACCATGCGGAACATCCACGTGGAAACCTGCTCCAAATGCCATGGCTTCTACACGGGTAAGAACCAGATGAGCGCGACCGCCGGCCGCGTTGATAAGTTCAACACCAAGTACGCGTCCATGCCCGCAGCGGGTTCCAAGAAGAAGAAGTAAGTTTGGAGGACCGTCTCGTCCAGCAAGCGAAGGATAAGCTTAAGCGGCTCGACGAGATCGAGCGGCTGATGGAGGACTCTGCCGTCACCGCTGACATGGACAAAATGCGCACGCTCGGTAAAGAATTGCGCGAGCTGCAGAAAATCCGTGCGGTTTACACAGCCTTCAGCGAGGCCGACAAAGCTTTTGCTGAAGCGCGGCATTTGGTCGATGACGCGGCCGCTGATGCGGAGCTCAAGACCATGGCGGAGCATGAGCTGGTCGAGATGGAGCCCAAGCGGGCCGCCAAGCTCGCTGAGCTTGAGGAACTCTTGATCAAAAAGGATCCGATGGCCGACAAGGACGTCGTGATCGAAGTCCGCGCCGGGACCGGCGGTATGGAAGCCTCCTTGTTCGCCGCCGAAATCGTTCGCATGTACAGCCGCTATGCCGCCAATAAGGGCTTTAAGACCGAGATACTCAGTCAGGCCGACACGGAAGCCGGCGGCGCGCGTGAAGTGATTCTGTCCATCACCGGGGATGGTGTGTATGGCCGTTTCAAGTATGAAAGCGGCGTCCACCGCGTTCAGCGTGTTCCTCAGACCGAAGCCTCGGGCCGCATCCACACTTCCGCGATCACCGTCGCGGTGATGCCGGAAGCCGAAGAAGTCGAAGTCAATATCAGGCAGGAAGATCTCAAGATCGATGTGTTCCGTTCCGGCGGACCCGGCGGACAGAGCGTGAACACCACCGACTCGGCGGTCCGCATCCTGCACGTGCCGTCCGGCCTGATGGTCAAATGTCAGGATGAAAAATCCCAGCTCAAGAACAAAGCCAAGGCCCTCAAAATTCTCCGCGCCCGCCTCTTCGAAAAAATTCAGAGCGAACAGCAATCCGCGATGGATCAGAAGCGCAAGGCCCAGATCGGATCGGGTGACCGGTCCGAAAAAATCCGCACCTATAATTTTCCTGAGCGCCGCGTTACGGATCATCGGATTGGGCTGACCGTGCATAATCTTGAAGCGATCATGGGCGGGGATATGGACGAAGTCATAGACGCGCTCGTTGCGAAGGAAAGAGAAATCGCCACAGCGAGTTGATCAGGCTCGATGCTTTTTATTGTGAAATATGATTCGTATCGCTTATGGCGAAAGATACTCCGCTACGGACAGAGCCGCTTGCGCGCGGCCTAAGGTAACGCGCGCAAGCTCCTTCCTCGGGCGCCGCGGGGACGCGGCACCCGAGAAAAAGTCCTTCGCGGAGCACCTTTCGCCATTCACCCCGACAGCCCCATTAAGACAAATTTAAGCTAATACCCAATCAATCACTTATGACTCAAATTCTTTCCGTTTTGAACTCGCTTAAAGAAAAGTTGGAAGTGGTGGCGCCGAGGACGGCGGAGTGGGAGGCGAGGATGATGATTTTGGCGGTGACAGGACAGTCTTGGGCAGATTTGTATGCGGGGGATGGGGAGCTTCGCTCTGAAGAAGAGAAGCTTCTCGAGGAATTTGCGGTGAGACGGCTGGCCGGGGAACCTTTGGCTTACGTGCTGGGCACGGCACCCTTCAGGGAGCGGGAGCTCAGTGTGGGACCGGGAGTGCTGATCCCGAGGATCGAAACGGAGCTTCTGGTTGAGGCAGCGCTGGAAGCGGCGCGGACGGACTTGGCCGACAAAGACCCTGTCCTGACTTTGGACCTGGGCACCGGAACCGGCTGCATCGCCCTGGCAGTTGCGGAAGCGGAGCCGAGAATCCGGGTGGATGCCGTTGAGCTCTCCACCGAAGCGCTGCGCTACGCCAAGGTCAACACCGCCGCCAGCCCCGCCTGTGCGCGTGTCCGTATCATCCCGATGGATTACCTCAAAGAACCCTGGTCCGGCAAACTCAAGCCCCAATACCACCTTATTTTGGCCAACCCGCCCTATGTATCACAACTTGATTGGAGCGCGTTACCTCCCGAAGTGCAGGCCGAGCCGCATCGCGCCCTAGTCTCCGGCCCCAACGGCGACGAAATCCTAAAATGGATCATCACCCATGCCCGAGCGCATCTCACTGTCGGTGGATTTATGATTCTCGAGATCGGCATCGACCAATCCGAGTCACTTGTTCAATACGCCAAAACCTTCCCCGACCTCTGTTATGATAAAATCATCCCCGATCACCAGAGCATTCCCAGAATTCTGGTGCTCAAAAAAATATGATGTGAGTCGGCCGCCGGCCGCCGTCCCGTTCCGCGGGACCGCTCGCCGCCAAGAGTGGCGGCTCACTTCGTTTCTCCGCTTCGCGATCTAAAGGTCGCTACGCGGAGAAAAAATCCCGCGGAACGGGACGGCGTCCGGCAGAACGACCACTCAACCGATTTTTTTATCTAAAGGATTCTCATTGTGGATGTGATAGTAATCGAGGGACCAAGCAGGCTTGAGGGTACGGTTGAAGTGGCTGGTGCCAAGAATTCGATTCTACCAATTATGGCCGCGACAATTCTTGCTAAGGGGATGTGCATCCTGCGCAATGTGCCGGATGTGTCCGATATGCACACGATGTGCAAGATTCTGAAGGCGCTCGGTGCCCGCGTGACTTACTCTTCCGACCACGTACTCCAAATCGATACCGCCGGGCTCAATAAAAATGTTGCTGACTACAAGCATGTCAGCACGATGCGCGCGTCCGTTTGTTTGCTCGGACCTCTTTTGGCACGATTTAAAAAGGCTCATGTGTCGCTGCCCGGCGGATGCGTGATCGGGCCTCGTCCAATCGATTTGCATTTGAAGGGGATGAAGAGCCTGGGCGCAAAGATCACGCTCGAACACGGCTATGTCATCGCCGATGCCGAAAAAAGCGGCCTGAAGGGCACGCGGATGTATCTTGGCGGATCTTTTGGCTCCTCCGTTCTTGCCACCGGAAACATCATGATGGCGGCCGTCTACGCCACAGGCAAGACAACGATCGTAAACGCGGCCTGTGAGCCGGAAGTCATCGACCTGGGGCGCTTCCTGATCAAGATGGGCGCCAAGATTGAGGGGCTGGGCTCACCGGTACTCACCATCACCGGGGTGAAGCGGCTCACGGGATGCGAATTCACCATCATCACCGACCGTATCGAGGCGGGGACATTCTTGATGGCCGGAGCTGTGACGCATGGCGACGTGACGGTGAAGAACTGTTCGTCAGAATATTTGGGCGCCGTTTTTGACAAGATGATGGAGGCTGGCGTTCAGCTGATCGAGAAAGACGGGCATGTCCGCGTCAAAGCTAAGGGCAAGCTGCGGTCGGTGTCGCTTACGACCGGGGTTTATCCGGGTTTTCCCACCGACCTTCAGGCGCAGATGATGACGATGCTCGCGTGCACGCCCGGCATCAGTGTGGTGACGGAAAAAATATTTCCTGACCGCTTCATGCATGTTTCGGAGCTCAACCGTATGGCCGCTTCGATTAGGCTCGAGGGCCCCAGCGCGATCGTGAGCGGCGTCAAAGAGCTTTCTGGCGCACCGGTCATGGCTTCCGACCTCCGCGCCTCAGCGGCGCTCGCGATGGCCGGTTTGGCCGCCCGCGGCAAGACCGAGATTTCGCGCGTGTATCACTTGGACCGCGGCTACGAAAAACTCGAAGAAAAACTTCGCGGCCTCGGAGCGAAGATCAAACGCGAAAAGCGCTAGCTCTCTTAATAAATAAGAAGTCTGCGGTTTATTTTTTGGAGGGAGCGGCGGGTGGGGTCGGAGTGCCGCCTCTAAAATCGCCGATGGTTTCGTGGTAAACCGAGTTCTTGCCGGCGCGTTTGGCGCCGTACATGCAGGTGTCGGAGGCGCGAAGAATGTCATCGACACTGGCCGGCGCGCTTAAAAAAGTAACCGCCCCGATACTGAAGCTCACCTTCCAGCCGTGCTTTTCTAAAGAAGTTCGAAGTTCCCGCCGGAGTTTTTCGGCAGTCATCTGTGCTTTGTCGGGATCCGTGTGCAGCAGGATCACGCCAAATTCATCCCCGCCAAGCCTCGCCACGCAATCCGATGTGCGGACAATTTTCATCAAACTATGAGCGATGTCCTTGATGAGCCGGTCGCCGCTGGTATGACCGAGACGGTCGTTGACCGCCTTAAAGTCATCACAATCCAAATATAGCGCCGTGAACGGCTGATGGTAGCGCTTGCAGCGCCGGATCTCCTGATCAGCAAAGATCTGGAACCACCGCCGGTTGGCGATACCGGTTAAAGGGTCTTCCAGGGAGTGGCGGCGTTCCTTCAAAAAAAGATCAACGGCAACACAGAACGCGCAGAAGAAAATCCCGCGGATGAGCCAATTCCAGATAGGGATCCACGGAGTGGTGTACGGCCGGCCCGCGGCCATCTCAGTCCAGACCCAAAGCAGTGAGGATACGAAGCACAGCACCAAACCAAATCGCATCGAAACCCACACCACACCAAGCACAATCGGAATTAAGAAAAATAAGGCGATGGTGACGAAATAGCCGGTCCAATAATTGATGAGGCTGATTCCCGCGACAAGCGCAACCGCCAGCAATGAAAAACCGATCCGGGTGAGGGGAGTCACCTGCGGCTTGGCTGGCTGGGCGGACCAGGGGATGTCAAATTTCATACGCCCGTATTTTAGCCGTTTCTTGACTCTTTGGCACTCTCAAATCCGATCAGAATAAAAAGGTAGTCAAAAGCCACTCTTTACGGCTATAATTACCACCTTCTAAGACCGGGCAATTTTACAGCCCGGCGTTTTTATCTGGAGGAATCATGTCAGTTGTCATCCGTTTGAGAAAGACCGGCACGAAAAAGAAGATCAAGCACCGCATCGTTGTCGCCGACAGCCGCTCACCCAGAGATGGGCGTTTCATCGAGTTACTCGGAACTTGGGATCCCAACACCAAGCCCGCGACGCTCGTTTTGAACCAGGAGAAGGCCAAGGCCTGGATCGCCAAGGGCGCGCAGCCCAGCGAGACGATGAAGTCGATCCTCAAAAAAGCCGGCGTCAAGTAAACCGCTTTTTTAGAAGTTCATCTAAAATGTCATTGCAGACCCGCAGCCGCGGCAAAGCAGTGACATTTTTGTTTGAGGGCCTATGATCCGATTTGATATTTTGACGATTTTTCCGGGGATGTTTGAGGCGGTGACGCAAGAATCCATCCTCAAGCGGGGTCAGGCCGCCAAAAAGATACAGATCAAGGTCCATGACATTCGATCCTGCGCGGAGGACAAGCACCGCACCTGCGACGATAGGCCGTTCGGAGGCGGGGCAGGGATGGTGATGAAGGCAGAGCCGATTCACAAGCTGTGCCGCAAGATTTTTCCCAAAGGCCGTCCAAATAAAGATTTTTGCTTTATTTACACATCTCCCGCAGGGAAGCCCTTTACTCAGGCAGACGCGAAGCGGCTGAGTCAAAAAAAACGGATCGCCATCCTCTGCGGCCGTTATGAAGGGGTGGATCAGAGGGTGATTGACCTCTGGGGGATGGAAGAATTCTCAATCGGGGACTATGTGCTCACAGGCGGGGAGCTTCCGGCCATGGTGATGGTGGATTCTGTCGCCCGGCTGGTTCCGGGGGTGCTCGGAAACGAAGCATCAAAATCCTTTGAATCTTTTGAGGGAAATTTGCTAGAATACCCCCAGTTTACGCGTCCGGCAGTGTTCCAGAATCTCGCCGTGCCTCCAGTGCTCCTCACAGGAAATCACACAGCGATCGAAAAGTGGCGTACCGCTCAGAGTGTTGAGCGGACTTCGCAGCGGCGTCCTGATTTATTGAAAGGAAAGTAGTAGTCATGAAGAATCTTATCATTGCAAAAGTCGAATCAGCCTCCTTCAAAAAGGCCGGCGAAATTCCGTCTTTTAACGTCGGCGACACCGTCAAGGTGATGCAGCGCGTCGTTGAAGGATCCAAGACCCGCTCACAGGCATTTGAAGGTACCGTGATCGCCAAAGCCGGTCAGGGCATTCAGACCAAGTTCACCGTCCGCCGCGTTTCTTTCGGCGAAGGCGTTGAAAAATCATTCCCCGTCCATTCGCCCGTTGTGCAGAGCATCACGGTCACCCGTCAGGGCAAAGTCCGCCGGGCCAAGCTCTACTACCTGCGTCACAAGAGCGGGAAAGATGGCCGCATTGACTCTGTCGCGCGCATCACAGCTAACGAATCAGAAGCTGCAGCAGTTTGACCTCGACGTCCGCGAGGGCGGCGCGAGGATCCTGGCCGGCGTAGATGAAGCCGGCCGGGGGCCTTTGGCCGGTCCCGTGGTCTGCGCGGCGGTGATTGTTCGAGATCCGTCGCTTCCGTTCGCCTCCCGAATCAATGACTCCAAAAAATTAAGCGCCAAAGCCCGTGACGCCGCGTACGATGAGATCCAATCACGCTGCGCCGTCGCTGTTTCTATTAAGGATCACGCGAGAATCGACGCGATCAATATTTATGAGGCCACGCTTGAGGGGATGCGCGAAGCGGTAGAGGTCCTGGGGCAGATGACCGGCCCCGAAGGATCGGAGGCGGCTGTAGGCAGGCCCACACTTGTCCTGATCGACGGTCCCATCAAGCTGGCGGTGCGCTTCCCGGTCCGCGGAATCATCGGCGGTGACGGGCAATCGATGTCGATCGCGTGCGCGTCGATCACCGCCAAGGTTACGCGTGACCGGATGATGATGACTTTTCATGAACAGTTTCCGCAGTACGGCTTTGACAAACACAAAGGATACGGGACCGCGCAGCATTTGGCGGCGCTCCGCGAGCACGGTCCGTGTCCGATCCACCGGCGCAGTTTTTCGCCCATCACACAAATGGAAAATCTAACCGCATGAAACCCGAAACCATCCTGATCGTTGATTACGGTTCCCAATACAATCTTTTGATCGCCCGCCGAATCCGCGAATTTGGCGTTTATTGCGAAATCCTTCCGCCTAATTTTAAAGCTTCCGACATTGCCGGGATGCCCATCAAAGGCATTGTCCTTTCCGGCGGTCCCGCGTCTATTTACGAAAAGCACGCGCCCGGCCTGAACACACTGGTGCTCGAGCAGAATGTTCCGATCCTTGGCATCTGTTACGGCATGCAAAGTCTCTGCCACGCGCTGGGCGGAAAGGTGAAGCGCGCCGCGCACCGAGAATACGGCCGCGCCCCTCTGACGGTGATCCGCAAGGCTTCGGC
>JAGOUK010000020.1 GCA_018061225.1 Candidatus Omnitrophota bacterium
GGTTTGGCGAAGAGCAGCAGCGCGCCGCAGCTGGCGGCACCCAGGGCCGGCACGATCCATGGAACGGTGAACGTCCCCGGGCTTTTGCCGGTCTTGCGCTTGAGCGCCAAAAGGGCCAGGTTCAGCAGCAGGAACACCGACAGCAAGATGACACTGGTCGACTGGGCGAGGACCGTGAAGCTGCCGGTCGCGGCCAGCAACAGGCCCAGCGCGCCTACCAGCAGGATGGAGCGCCGCGGGGTCCCGGTCGCCGCGTGCACTTTGGATAAGAATCCCGGCAGGAGACCCTGCGAGGACATGCCGTACAGGACCCGGGAACCCATCACAAAATTCAGGAGCGCCGTGTTCGCCACGGCGAAGACCGCGATTCCCGAAAAAAACTGCGGCGGAATGTTCGGAAAGCCCTTCGCGACCACCGCCGTGAGCGGCGCGCCCGAGGCCGCGAGTTCACGGTACGGCACCGCCGACACCGCGATGATCGTGATCAAGATATACAACGACGACGCGATCGTGAGCGCCGTCAGGATCGCCCAGGGGAGGACACGCCGCGCGTCGCGCACTTCCTCGGCGACGTTCACCATGTCTTCAAATCCGATAAAAGCGTAAAACGCGAGCACGCCGCCCTGCAGCAGAGCCGCCGGGACCGAGATCTCCGGCGCGGGGACCACCTCCAGCACATTCGTCTGTCCCAGGAATCTCCATCCCGCCGCGATGACGATCAACAGGCCGGTCAGCTCAATCATGGTGCAGACGATGTTGGCAATGGACGAATCCCGAATCCCGCGGAGATTGATCACCGTCAGCAGGACAAAAAATCCCGCCAGGACCGCCCCTTTCGGCAGTCCGCCGGCGAACACCGCAAAATACCCCGCGAACGCGTGCGACGCCGCCGCCATCGAGACGATCCCCGAAAAGACCACCAGGAACCCGACGCAGCGCGACAAGCGCTTGCGGCCGAACGCGTCCTGCGTGTAGGCGGCCGCGCCGGCGGAGCGCGGGATGCGGGACGTCAGCTCCGCATAGGTGAGGCCGGTCAGCGCCGCGACGATGAGCGCCGATAGGAAGGACAACCACGCCGCGGGGCCGACCAGCCCGGCGACTTTGCCGACGAGACCGTAGATCCCGGCGCCCAGAATATCGCCGACTCCGAACAGGACGATGGCCCAAAAGCCCATGACGGGTTTGAGGCCGGCGGAAGAAGCGGGTGACGATGAAGGTGCAGCAGGTTTGAGCATGGATCGGCTCCCGGGAAATATCCCTGGTGGTCGGCGGCCAGCGCGGCCGCCCGTGTCAAAACTTTACCATAGAACCGCAAAAGATCCTCCGCAGAACCGCGCAAAAAGTCCTCCGTGGGTTTGATTATATGTGGATATGCAGATATAATGACCCGCATGAAGCTTAAAGACTCCCAAAAAGTATTCGCCGCCCTCGCCGATGAAACGCGTCTCAGGATCCTGAGCCTGCTGAACGAGGGGGAACTGTGCGTCTGCGATCTGATCAGGGTCCTGAACGAGCCGCAGTCGAAGATCTCGAGACATCTCGCTTATCTCAGGAAGTCGGGTCTTGTGGCGGGGAGGAAGGAAGGGCTCTGGATGCATTACCGTCTATCCAAACCGACCACAAAACTCTACGGCATGCTGATCAGGGCCGTCTGCTGCTGCCGCTCGGAATTCGATGAATTCGGCAAAGACCTTCAAGTCCTCAACAAGAATAAAGCCTGTCTGGTCGGGAGTCTCAAGTGCTGCTGAGCCACAAAGCCCTCGCGGAGGTCATCGGCACGTTCGCGATGATCTTCATCGGGGGCGGTTCGATGATCCTGGCGGAGCGGTTCCCTCAGATCCCAGGCATCTTCATCCCCGCTGCCTGGGGAGGGATCATCGCTCTGATGATCCTGGCCGTGGGGAATATCTCAGGCGCCCACTTCAACCCGGCGGTCACGCTTGCCTTTGCCGCTTTTAAGCGTCTGCCGGCCGAACAGATCCCGGTCTATTGGCTGAGCCAGTTTGCGGGAGGTCTGATGGCGGTCACCTTACTCGGAGTTCTGAAAAAAATATGAAGAAGACGAGCGTTCTGATCCTTTGCACCGGAAATTCGTGCCGTTCTCAGATGGCGGAAGGGGTTCTCAAACATTACGGCGCCGGCCGGTTCGATGTCGAAAGCGCGGGTTCCGCGTCCTCCAGCGTGAACCCGACCGCGGTCCGAGTGATGCGGGAGATCGGCATCGACATCTCCGGACACCGGTCCAAGCATGTGAACGAATTTGCGGACCGGCGCTTCGATCACGTCGTCACGGTCTGCGACAACGCGAAAGAATCCTGTCCTGTCTTTCCGGGCCATTCCATCCGGCTGCATTGGGCGTTCCCGGACCCTCCCCATGACCAGGAGATCACCGAAGAAGTCCTCAACGACTTCCGTCAGGTCCGGGACGCGATCCATGCCAGATTCAAATCGGCGGCCGAGCGGGGCTTCCCCGCGGCGGACGGCTGACCACCGCGCCCCGGCGTTTTGTCCGCGCGGAGGGAGCGCTTTTTGATTTTCATAAAATGAAAATATGGTATGGTTGTAGCCGATGACGCGTCCAAAAAGGCGGTGAACGCGCCGGATGTGTCCAAATAAAATCGGCCCTCATGGACAACAGAAAAGAATATTTTGAAAGAGAATTACGGCGGGAATAAAAAACGCAGGGAAGAAGCGAAGCGCAAGTGGCAGGAAGAAAAGCGGAATAAGAAATTTCATAAAAAGTCAGACCTCCCCGGTACCGGGACTGCGCCTGGTACGATGGGCGGACCGATTCAGCCGCCACCTTCCGTCGATGGCGCCATGCCGGCTTCCGATTCTTTTACACCCACTTCATAACCAGGAGACGGTAAGCGATGTTCAAAGCCTTGATGCGCTCAGGTGTGTTGATGTTGGCCGTGATGTTGTCCGTGCAGGCCGCCGCTCAGGCCGAGTCCCTTGAAGGCCGCGTCGCCCGCGTCTATCCGCAGGCCATCGATCTGGTGGTCTATGATCCTAACGGCCAGCCTTACCCTAACGCGCTCACGCTTAAGGTCACCCCTTACACCCGCTTTAGCGGGGTCACCTCGCTGAATGGGTTGCGAACCAACGATGCTGTCGGAGTTGCGGTCCACCAGGAAGAATCTCGTGTGTGGACGGCTGATGAGGTCACGCGCTTTAGTCAGGTGAATGCGCGTCCTGCCACACAGAATCCGCCGCCCACGCTCAGGGACGTTTTGGGTAATCCTGTCGTCAAGGGGGCTTTGACCGGCGCGGCCTCGGGCGCACTAGCATCCGGACTTTCCGGCGGCAAGGCGGGCAAGGGCGCGCTGGTCGGGGCAGGGGTCGGTGCCGCAGCGGGCCTGCTTGAAGGTTTGTTTAGTCAGCCCTCCCGCAGGTCCTCAGACACAAGCGATCAGTAAAGACGGCAGCAAAAGATCATGACACCTGACGCGGGTCTTGGTGCCATGTTGAGCGGCATTCTTTTTGGCGGCATCGGGTCCGCCGCGCTGCTGTTCGGACATCGGCAGCAGCGCCCGAGAACGATGGTGATCGGCGGCTTGATGGTGGCCGCCTCCTACTTTTTAAAAACCACGTTATTGATCTGGCTGAGCGGATCGGTGCTGGTCTTCGCGCTCTGGCAATTTAGAGATTAGCAGGAATTTTCATGTCCTTTCCTATCCCTTCCAATAAACTTGTCCGCTGGTGGCTGCCGATTGCCGCGCTTTTTATATTTTTTATTCAGCTGGGTTCAATTCCAATCTGGTCCGGGGACGAGGGGCGCTTCGGTGAGATCGCCCGGGAGATGGTTGAACTCCGTGAATTCCTCATCCCGCAATTTTTTTACCTGAACTTCCTCGAAAAACCGGTTTTGTATCCCTTCTTCGCGGCTCTTTCGGGGCTGGTGCTGGGGGTTGGGTCATTGTCATCGCGTCTGCCGTGTGCCGTGGCCGCGTTGGCCGGTATTTGGATGACTTGGCGTTTTACGCGGGGCTTCGCCGGGGAGCGCGCGGGGATACGGGCCGCGGCTCTGCTCACTACTTTCTTTGGATACGTGCTGCTCGGCCGTTTTGCGATCATCGATATGATGCTGACGTTTTTTATCAGCGCTTCCATCCTGAGTTTTGCGTCCGCGTGCATCGAGCAGCGCCGCAACCGGTATTTGGCGGGGTACGCGTTCATGGGACTGGCATTTTTGACCAAGGGACTGATCGGGATTCTGATGCCGGCGATGGTGTTCGGCGGCTTCATCATCTTCACCGGGGCCTGGCGGGAAATCCCGCGCATGAAGATCGGGTGGGGGATTTTGATCCTCGCGGCGATCATCGTGCCGTACGGGATCGCGGTCTCCGTTCGGCAGCCCGAATTCTTCCGTGTGTTCATTATTGAGCAGCATTTTATGCGGTATTCGAGCGGCAGCTTCGGGCGTCACCGGCCGTTGTGGTTCTTTGTGCCGATTTATTTAGCGGTCTGTTTGCCGTGGTCGTTTTATCTGCCGGCCGCGGTCAGAGAGGGACTGAGAACTCCGGGGAAGCCGGGGCAGTATTTGAAGCTCATGTTGATCTGGATCGCTGCCGTCATCGCTTTTTTTAGTCTGCCGAAGTCCAAGCTTCCATATTATATTTTGCCGGCCGCGGTTCCCACAGCGGTGTTGATCGGGGTTTGGTTCTCGGTGTCGGGACGTGCCTGCGGAAAATTAGCCGCCGGCCTTCTTAAAGCCATGATATTCCTAACCTGGCCGCTGCTCTTAGCCGCTGCGGTGTATGTTATTTATTTTGCGAAAGATCCCCACGCGGTGGAACTTGTCCCGTTCATATGGCCGATCCTCATCGTTCTTTTTAGCTCAGGACTGCTGACGCTCCGGTACATCAGGCAAAGCCGGACCGACCGCGTGTTTTGGACGCTGTTTGCCGCGGCATATGCTTTTTTGCTGATCGCGATCGGCGGGATGCAAAGCCTCTCGAGACATTTGAGCGTCTATGAATTCGCTCAGGCGATCCGCGAGGATTTAACGGAACAGGACGTGGTCGCGATGTACTCGTCCCCGGACCGCTTTTCGGATTTTCCCTTCCACCTCAAGCGGCGGGTGATGGTCGTGGGCGGTGACCGGGGGACGATCAGGCAAGAGAGTGAGGACCCCGATAACGCGCTGGAAGTCGCGCGTTGGTTCATCGGGCTCGGCGACTTCGCGAGAATGTTTAATCAGCGGACTCAGCGGGTCTATTGTCTGACAGAGGACGAAAAGATGGGTGAGCTGACAGAGGCCGGGCTCCGCGACCCGGTGGTCGTGAAGCGGCTGACGGAAAGAGTGCTGATCAGCAATATGCCCATAAACCATCCAGATGTTTAGAAAAAATAATTCAGCTCTAATTATTTTGGCTCTGCTCACGGCGTTTGGCGCAGCGGTCTGGATGCTCCCGCGTATGCTTCACGACCGTATCGAGACCGGGTTGAAGGACTGCTTCAAAGACGCTGAAGTGTCGGTCGGGGCTTTTTCGATCGAGCGGCCGCTCGCGCTGGGCTTGTCAGATATTGCGGTGGAAGCACCCGGTTACTGGATCAGCGCGCCGAAGGTGACGATCGACAGGCATTTTAATATCACGTTCTTCAGCCCCCGCGTCATCATCAAAGCGGTTCCCAAGACACGAGACGCGGCCGCCGCCGGCCAATCCTTTGCCATCAACACAGTTGAGTTGCGGGACCTTGGCATCGAACTCCGGCTCCCGAGCATCAAAGGGGAGATTCGAGGATCCGCTGAGATCGATCTAAAGAACAGCCAACTAAATTTTGCCCGCCTCGAGATGCCTTCGCTCAAAAGCGGGGAATTAAAAATAGAAAACATCTTGTTCGATCTGCCGCGCTCGGGTGAACCCGGCACGCTGACCGCCGAAAAGCTCAGCTTCCAGAAACTTAAAGTGACGGACATTCGCGGCGACATTCTCTGGCACGACTTCACGCTGTCCGTGCGGCCGATCGCCGCGTCCTGGGTCAAGGGCAGCGCGTCGGGTCACGCGGAATTCGGCACGAGTGAGCCCTTTGGTTATTCGGCAGAACTAGAGCTTCGGGAGCTGGACTTAGACACGTTCACACGGGAATTCAAATTAAAGAACAAAATGAGCGCCGATGGAAAGCTCGCTGGTAAAATAAAGATAGTCGGCGACCGCACCGGGGTTGGGCTGCTGGAGGGTCTGTTTGACGCGGGGGCCAACGGCGGGAATCTGGTGATCGAGGACCCAAACTTTTTGAAGTATCTGGCGGATAACACGCGTCAATCGATCGTGCTGATCGAAGCGGCATTTAAGAACTACCACTTTGATTCGGGTTCCGTGGCCGTGGGCAAAAAGGACAATGGTCTGGGGCTTGCGGTGAAGCTCAATGGCGAGAAAGGCCGCCGGGACTTTGAGATCAATTTGCACGATATTTTGTAATTTGAATCCGCGTTAAACATTGAACAAAAGGGAAAAAACCATGACACATAAATTCACTTGGACTTCGATCGGTCTTCTGGCGTTGGTGATCGGCTGCGCGTCCGTGGAAGTGAAGGCGCCTAAGGAACCGATCAAAATGGATATCGCGATGCGTTTGGATGTGTATCAGCATGTCGTCAAAGATGTGGACAGCATTGAGAGCATTGTCGAGGCCGGCTCTCCCAAGGCTGCTACCCGCGTCAGCTCTATTCGCGGGTTTTGGGTCGGCACAGCCTATGCCGATGACGGCCTTGGGCAGGAGGCATTTGATGCCGCGTACCGCCGCCGTGATCGCCGCAGCGAACTGACTTCGCTTGAGACTAAAGGGGCGCTCGGGGAAGGATCCAACGCCCTTGTAACGCTTCGTGATTCTGGGAACGCGCAGGCTAAGGGCGTGATGACAGCCGAAAACAACGACCGTATGATCATCTACCGAGCGATCGCCGCCAAAAACGGCTCCTCGGTTGAAGAAGTGCAAAAGGTGTATGCCGGCCGTATCCGTGAGGGTTTGCCGTCCGGAGCCTATTTTCAAAACGCTGAGGGTTCTTGGGGTCAGAAGTAACCTCACCCAGTTTTAAGCCGCGGCTTTTGTTATGGGCCTGCAAATGGCTCGTGATTTCTGCCGTGGTGGGGCTGCTCGCCGGGTCGGCCTCCGCCGTTTTTTTGGTGTGTCTGGATGGAGTGACGCGATTTAGGGGCGGGCATCTTTGGATAGTCGCGCTGCTGCCGGCGGCGGGGTTCGTCATTGGCTGGGCTTACCATCATCTGGGCAAGGATTCACATCGTGGAACGCAGCTCATTTTGGACGAGATCCACGACCCCAAAGCCGTGCTACCGCTGCGCATGGGTCCGTTGGTGCTCGGGGGGACGCTGATCACGCATCTGTTTGGCGGGTCGGCGGGGCGGGAAGGGACGGCGGTTCAGATCGGAGCTTCTATCGCGGATCAGTTTGCGCGTCCGTTCAAACTGGATCTTGAGGACCGCAGAACTTTACTTATGAGCGGTATGAGCGCCGGATTCGGTTCTGTTTTTGGAACGCCATTGGCCGGCGCTGTTTTTGGGTTGGAAGTTCTGAGAACCGGCCGCCTGAGGTTTCGTTCGGCGCTGCCTTGTTTGGCTGCTTCCATCCTCGCGGACGGCGTTGCTCGGGCGTGGGGGATTCATCACGCAGCCTACTCCGTCGGATCAGTTCCGGGTTTTTCCTGGCTTGTTCTGCTCAGCGTGATCGGCGCGGGAACGGTCTTCGGTCTGACGGGCCGATTATTCGCCGCCTCCGTTCATTATCTTCAAAAATTATTCGCGGCAACTGTTGCCTATCCGCCCCTAAGACCCATGATCGGCGGCGCGTTGGTGGCGGCTGCGGTTTGGATTTCTGGCACGGACCGGTTTATTGGTCTGGGTCTGCCTGTAATTTCGGAAGCATTCACAGCCAAGTTGGCCCCGTCGGATTTTTTTCAAAAGCTCGTTTACACGGCAGTGACGCTGGGCTCTGGTCTTAAGGGCGGGGAAGTCACTCCACTGTTTTTTATTGGATCGACCTTGGGCAACGCCTTGAGTTCCTTCCTCGCGCTCCCGATGCCGCTGTTGGCGGGACTTGGCTTCACGGCTGTGTTTGCCGGAGCGGCGAATGTCCCGCTAGCCTGCACCGTCATGGCGATTGAGATTTTTGGCCCGCAGATCAGCGTTTATGCGCTGATCGCGTGCGGTATGAGCGTTATTTTTTCCCGCAGATAAGACCCCGCCAACTAAACCTTCCTCCCGGCCCCCCGTCAAATAGGTGAAGATGCGCATTAGGCATCTGTTAGACGATTAAAAAATGAACATTTTTAAGGGGAGGGTCCAAGATGAAGTTGATCGCCAAGAATATGGTTGCCGCGGTGCTGGTGTCGGCGGGTTTGAGTACTCTGACCATCCCGGCTCAGGCCGCGACAGTGGATTTGCAGAGCCTCCTTAGAGAAGGCCTGCTCGGCGCGGGAGTGGGGGCTATTTCTGCCGGTGTGGGTAAGGGCAATGCCGGCACCGGCGCGTTGGTCGGGGCCGGAACTCAGATCATAGGGAGCTCGTTGCTATCCTTTTTAACCACGCCCTCGTATAGCGGCCAGGGGCAAACTGTATATGCCAGGGAGCAGCAAGTCGTTGCGGCACAGCCGGTCTACTACACTCAACCTCAGCCCGTGGCGTACGCGCAGCAACCAGTAACATATGTGCAGCCGGCAACACCCGTTTACAACTACAACACTCCACAAGTAACTCAGGATGATTCCGCCAAGCAAATCCTCAAACAAGGACTGCTCGGTGCCGGTGTTGGCGCCATCTCTGCCGGAGTTGGTAAAGGCAATGCGGGGACCGGCGCGCTCGTGGGAGCGGGGACTCAGGTGATCGGCAGCGCTTTGCTTGACTTCTTGGTGACGCCTGCGGGCAGCGCGCGCAGCTCAGCGCAGCCGGCCTATTACGGATCGTCCGTCGCTTCAGCCCGCGTGGTTCCGGCTTACGGAACTTCCCCCGAACCGACACAGCGGCGCATCGTCCGCTCGTATGACGCGGAGGGCCGCCTCGTCTCCGAAGAGGAGTTCTGGCAGTAAGGCAGTTGCTGCCGTTCATTCATCTACCGAAAAAGCCATGGTTGAGGCTTTTTCGGTAGATTTTTAAAAAATACACTCTTTTTAGCCAAATCAGCTATACTGTCGCCTACCAATCCCCGGTTAACCCCGAATTACAAGACTTACGACCCAAGTGCAACCCGACCTAAACAGGCCTGACCTGACCACAAAGAGGAGTTATATGAGCGAGCATTTAGAAAACGGATCTTCATCGGCCGCGGATCATTCAGAAGCGGATGTTATTGCAATTCTGAAGAAGATTCAGCAGCAGATGGCTTTTTTGGAGAAGAAGATCGATACCCTCCTCGGTCAGCAGTCCTCGGGTTCTCAGGGTTCTCAGCCTTCCGGCGAACGTTCCTTTGACCGCCCTTCCTTCAAAGATAGACACTTTTCGAAGCCGACCCGGTCCTTCGGGACGCGCACCGAGCATTATGGACGTGGAGACCGCGAAGGCGGCAGGCCCAGCTTTGGCGGCGATCGCCCTGAGCGCGGCGGCTTTGGCCAGGGACGTCCCAGCTACGGTCGGCCCAGGCGCGATGATCATCGCGGCGGTCCGGGCGGCGGCTCCGGTTCTGGTTCCGGCTTCGGCGGACCCAAGAAGCCTTTTTATCAAGGGCGAAAAGAGCGGCACTAATCTTTAATCTGCCCCTCTTATCAGGGGTAGACAAGTTTCCGGAACGGGATGTATAATCCGGACTTTCCAAAAACATGTTCAAAAGGTTTAATGGCGGGGGTTTATGGCGGGCATAATTAAAGAGTTCAAAGATTTTGCGATGAAGGGTAATGTGATGGACATGGCGGTCGGTATCATTATCGGCGGCGCCTTCGGCAAGATCATTTCTTCCCTCGTTGCCGATGTCCTAATGCCCCCGATCGGAATGTTGATGGGCGGCGTGGACTTCTCAAGTCTCTTCATCACCCTGGGTAAGGTTCAGTACGCGAGCCTCGCCGACGCAACGGCTGCCGGCGCCGCGACGATCAATTACGGCGTCTTCATTAACACCGTGATCAACTTCCTGATTGTGGCTTTCGCGATTTTCATGCTTATCAAGGCGATGAACTCGGCAAAGAAGAAAGAAGCTGCGGCCCCCGCAGCCCCGGCCGCGCCTCCCGCGCCCACGAAGCAGGAAGTTCTGTTAGGAGAAATTCGGGATCTGTTGAAGAAATAGGGGATTACCCCTACATCAGGTCAGGTGATTGGCCTGATTTAAAGACTCGTCCGGTTCGGTGACAATGTCCTGCATCGATTTTTGACCGGTTTGGTAAAGTTACTGCTCAGAATGACAAATAAGGAGAATGAAAGTGAAACGTATCCTCGCAACCTTAGTCGCCGCAAGCTTCCTGATCATGGGAAGTGGCGCCTCGTGGGCCTATGAAGTCCCGCGCGAAAATTCCAATGTTAACTACTTCTACGTGTTCGGCCCTCAGGGCGACAAGTTTATGGGTGCCGAAGGCGACACCTTTGAGCTTTATGTCGACGTGCCGGCCTCCTCGTCGGAAGATCTGACCATCCAGGTCTACGATCCTGACACGAGCGGCAAGAAAGACTGGCGCATCAACCCGGCCGTGAATCAGTGGGATACGACCACCGAGTTCAGCGTCACCGGAAGCTCGGTGTTGGACTCCAAGTCCTTCACGACCGAGTATGACCAGGCCTATTACCAGT
>JAGOUK010000021.1 GCA_018061225.1 Candidatus Omnitrophota bacterium
ACCAGGGACTTAAGGGACAGCGATGCTTGTGTCCGCATTACGCCGTGAGATTTTTTTCTGCGAAGTCCCAGTTGAGGAGCTTGTCGACAACAGCTTCGGCGTAGGCCTGGCGGCGATTCTGGTAGTCGAGATAGTAGGCATGCTCCCACACGTCGAGCGTGAGCAGCGGTTTCTGACTGCCCGTCAGCGGCGTTTCCGCGTTGGGGGTCTTGGTGATCTTGAGTGTGCCGCCGTCGGAGACCAGCCAAGCCCAGCCGCTGCCAAACTGACCCATGGCCGCCGCGACGAACTGTTTGCGGAACTCGTCGTAGCCGCCGAAGGCCGTGTCGATCTTGGCCTTGAGCGTTCCGGTCGGCGCGCCGCCGCCGTTGGCGCGCAGGCTGTTCCAATAAAAGGTGTGATTCCAGATCTGGGCGGCGTTGTTAAAAATCGCCGCTTTATCCGCCTTGCCAGCCGACTGCTTCACCACCGCCTCAAGCGAGAGATCAGCAAACTCCGTGCCGGCCGCGATCTCGTTGAGCTTAGCCACATAACCGGCATGATGCTTGCCGTAATGGAAGCTCAGCGTGTTGGCAGAAATCACCGGCGCGAGCGCGGTGTCGGCGTAAGGAAGTTTGTCGAGTGTAAAAGCAGGTGTGGAAGTGGTCATGGCGATGGCTCCTTTGGTGATGGAAGATGATTCGATCCACAGCATGGCCGCGGTCGCGGCGGCTGTTTTGATAAAATCCCGGCGGCTAAAGCCGCCCTCAAGATCCTTCATGGGACCCCCATTCGGTTCTGTGGATTATAACCTACACAAGTGTCCAAAAACCATCAGCAATAGGGGCTACCCGGCTGGGCATTCCCAGGTCGCGTAGCGGTGTATCCGATTGCGCCATCCCTCGAGCCAGCGCGATTCTCCCCGCTCGGGCGGCGAGTTCCGAACCCGCCGCGTCAGGACTTCGTCGGCCGCGGCCGCAAAACGCTCGACGGCGGCCAGAGGGCTGTCGGATCGGATTCCCCGCAAGCCCATGCTCTCTAAGACCTGAAGCAATCCCCAGCCCTGGCCGCGGTAACGTTCCGTCTCAAAAAGACCTTCCCCTTTGAAGTTCACGTAATCGATCAGCGCAATGCGGCCGCGCTCCGATGCTGACAAGAGATCGAACGATTCGCGAACCGCTGCGCGCCGATCAGGTGAAGCGTTTTGAATCAGCCGCGGCAAAAGGCCTTTGACCCGTTCGACGATGAAGTCGGCCTGAGCGCGGCGCGTGTCGATCAAATAGGCGCGAAGTTCTTTGGTCCTCACGCTGTCCCGGTCCTTGATCAGCTCCGCGCG
The DNA here is from genome assembly GCA_018061225.1 of Candidatus Omnitrophota bacterium. GTDB lineage: Bacteria > Omnitrophota > Gorgyraeia > 2-02-FULL-51-18 > JAGOUK01 > JAGOUK01. Next base: position 1,316 of record JAGOUK010000021.1, read on the forward strand.
CGACTTCCAGGGGGCCGCGCCTTCCGGCAGCGAGCGGATCCAGGCGGGTGCCGGCAATCCTCTCCCCTCGAGATACGCAATCAGCTCCGGGAACATTTGCTTAAAAGGGCCGGTGCGGCCGCGGGGATACCAGATCAGATGCCCGATGCCGAGCGAGGGAAAATCCTCACCCTCGTTCCACGCGATCAAGTTTTCTTCTCGCCCGCCGCATTCGTTGAGAAAAAGAAATTCTGCCACGCACCCATTGTCCGCGGTCAAAACACTGCGGTCGGCCGGAACAACCCCGGCGGCAACCTCCGGAACAACCTGAGGAAGATCTGGCGGACGGTCCATCGACCGGCATCCCGCCGCGGCCCAAACCAGGATCAAAACCGCCGCGGCAACCGCCCCAAACGCCCGTGGATTCAAATCGTGTCTCCCGCGCATCCCGCCCCTCAAGACAGCGTCATCCCCCGCTCCACCGCAAAGTCGCTCAGCATCGGCGCCAGCGGCGCCTCGTACCGAACCGCTTCATTTTTTGTGGGATGCACAAACGAAATCCAAGAAGCGTGCAGCGCAAGTCTCGGCAATTTGAGCCGCTCCAATATTTCCGCGTCCATTCCGCCGCGGACATACCGCTCAAATAAATTCAAATCGACATAAATCTTATCGCCCACGATCGGATGCCCCAAAATCGCCAGATGCGCGCGCAGCTGATGCGTGCGTCCGGTGAGCGGCGTCAGACGAACCCGCGCGTAACCGCCGCCGCAACTGATGACTTCGTAACACGTGTGTGCGCTCTCACCGTTCTCGACATCCCGGATGCGAACCGTCTGAAACCCCGACGACTTGTCATACCCCAAGGGGTCCACGATCTCCCCGGCCGGCAAGGCCGGCGCGCCAAAAACAATGGCCTCATACCCTTTTCGGATATGCCCTTGCTCGAATTGCCTCCCCAAATGCCCGGCGGCGGCGGTGTTCTTGGCAATGATCAGCACGCCGCTGGTCTCGGCATCCAGTCGGTGCACCGTTTTGACCGGTGTCCCGGCCCATCGGGCATCTTTGAGCATCAGTGATTGCAGATTGAGATCCCGGTACATCCCGACCGGATGCACGGCCAGCGGCGCGGGCTTATCAACGACCACGAGATCCGCGTCCTCGTGGAGCACGCGGAATGCGGTATCGACATAGAAGTTTTTGCGGGGAGAAAATACTTTTTTGACCGGCAAAGGCTCGGAGGGGTCCATCCAGCGGCCGCTCCGGTTACAAAATTCCGTGCAGAGGTCCGCCGGAGGCGGCGAGCGCGTCGACGCGGGCGGTGATCGCGGGATCTTCGACGAGCGGCGGAGCGTGATGCGGCTTGAGCCGCGCGTCGAGAATCAGAGAACCGCGGCAGCCCCAGTGCTTATGCTCCGTGAAGCTCTCCACGCCGTGCAAATCATGCGATGGGTTCGAACGCGTGAAGGCGGTCCACAAAAAGTTATTGAGCGTTGACGAAGCAAAACGGCTGTCGTCGACGAGCACGATCAGCGGCAGCCCTTCCAATCCGCGCGCGTGCCCGAGTGCGGCCGCAAATTCCGTGATCTCCGCAAAAGCCGATGCGGGATCTCTAAACTTAGGACCCTGCACCACGAGCACGCCCGCCATCGCGATACGCGGATCCGTGAATCCCTGGGCCAGCCGAATTTCGCCGGGCACCTGGGCCGCGAGCGTCCGCCGCTTGGCGCCGGCCGCGGCGATCACCACCTTGGAACCTTGGTTCAGTCCCGTGCCGGAATAATCCAGCGTGTCCATCGTCGTCGCGGTCTGAAAATGCAAGTCCCGCGTCCAATCCGCGCGCTCCAGTATATGGCCAAAAAATCCCGTGATGTCATGCACGTCGAGTCCGCGCGCGTCTTCGTCAGCGGCAATCCAAAGGTATTTGGCGAGCGAGCACGGGCCGTAGCCCAACAGCGCGTTGGCCTGCGTGAGGATCTCCTGCGGGCGGCGCTCGGCATAAGGAACATAGCGTTCGCTGCCGACCGCGAGCAGCAGCGGATGCACGCCCGCCGCGTCCACCGCGTGAACCGCCTTGATGCCGGGAATTTCTTTGGGAATCATCGGTCCGGCAATTTCCTGAATGAGGCGGCCAAATTGACTGTCTTCCTGCGGGGGGCGCCCGACCACCGTGAACGGCCAAATAGCGTCTTTGCGGTGATACACCTTCTCGACCCGCATCACCGGAAATTCATGCTGCAGGCTGTAATATCCCAGATGATCGCCGAACGGTCCTTCCGGCAGCGTGCGCCCCGGCTCAACGGTTCCCGTGATGCAAAAGTCCGCGTCCGCCGAGATCAAATGCCCGTCCCGCCGCGCGAAGCGGAATCCCCTTCCAGCCAAGGCGCCCGCGAACGCGACCTCCGGCAGCCCTTCCGGCAGATACATCACCGCGGCAAAGGTGTGCGCGGGCGGTCCGCCGACAAAGATACTGACCTTGAGTTTTTCGCCCCGCCGCAGCGCGGCGGCGTGATGAATGCCGATGTCGCGTCGAATTTGATAATGCAGGCCGATCTCGCGGTCTCGCTCGTAGCGGTTGCCGGAGATCTGAATGCGGTACATGCCGAGGTTTGAGCTCATGATGCCCGGATGATCCGGATGCTCGGTATAAACCTGGGGAAGAAGAATGAAGGCGCCGCCGTCATCGGGCCAGGACTTGATCTGCGGCAGCTGACTTAGAGAAGTGGTGTGGGCCAACACCGGCGCCGACACGGCAGGTTTGGGCAGCGCGTGAATCCCGCCGAGCGGTAGGGAAAAAAGTGCGGCAGGGTCTTTGAGAACCGACGCGGGATTTGCCTTCGCGCGAACTAGCCGCTTGACCCGCTCCAGCGTCCCGCGAAAAATAAAACGGCTGCGGTCGAGCGTCCCAAACAGATTCGACACCGCCGGAAAAGGACTCCCCTTCACCCGCTCATACAAAATCGCCGGTCCGCCAACTTGGTACACGCGGCGGTGGATCTCAGCCATCTCAAGATTGGGATCCACCTCGGCGCTAATGCGCACGAGCTGTCCATTTTTCTCAAGGTCGCGGACGCAGTCCGCCAGACTCCGGTACGTCACTTGGAGCGCGAGCGCTCCAGGGCGAGGAGCTTGCTTTTGACCCCGGCAGGTCCCGAATAGCCTGAGAGCGTCCCGTCGGAGGCGATGACTCTATGGCATGGAACGACGATGCATAGCGGGTTCTGGCTGTTGGCGGTTCCGACCGCGCGGCCGGCTCCGGAATTACCGAGACTGACGGCGACGTCTTTGTAGGAACGCGTCTCGCCGTACGGAATGCCCTTCAAACGATCCCAGACGCTTTTTTGAAAGTCCGTCCCCTGCGGGTCCAGGCGGATGCTGAATGCGCGCCGCTTGCCTTCAAGATATTGGGTGATTTCGATGGCGGCCTTACGCAGCACGCGCGTCTCAGGTTTCGATCCGTCCAACGACGGGGACATCGGCGCTTTTTGTCTTCGCCAACACACTCCGCTCAGACCCTTCGAAGAGGCCGTGAGATAAAGCGTCCCGATGGCTGAGGCCATGCGCCATTGCGTTTCGGTCGTATTGAGGAGATTTTTATTCTGCGCCATAAGATGAGGCTATTATAGCGTCAATCGGACTCATGTGACGGGAAGATACGCCACTTCGCTGTCTTTCGGGATCACGTGTCCGGCGGTGAAAAAATCCGCCTGATCGTTCTTCACGGCGAACAGCGGGTTGCCGATTCCCTCGAGCTTGAGAGATTCGGGGGTCACTTTAAGATCCTTGGCCAGCTTCCGTCGGCGGACCTCAGATCCGGCAAAGGCCGCGGACCTCGTGAGATCCTGCAGCGACCGCTCTTCGAGTGAAACAACCGGGTTCCCCATCGTCGCGTCAAAGTGCGGCGAGACGACCGCGTCCCAGCGGTCAGAACTGCCCCAGAGCCTGAATATTCTCTTACGGGGAACAAATCGCGAAAAAATCTGGCAGCTCAAGACGTTCACCTCGTGGTTCGGCGTCACCGCGATCATGGCGCCAACGCCCTTGATATCCATGGCTTCGATGAATTCAGCGTCAAACGCGCTGCCGTGATAGACCTGGAATCCTTTTTCGCGCGCGCGGTCGCAGGCCGGCGGATTCGAATCGATGAATCGTACGGGAATTTTGCTTTTGGCCAACTCCGCCCCGATCAACAGACCCAATGGGTTGGCCCCGACAATCACCACCCCGCGCAGCACGCCTTCTTTCACACCGGTCAGGCGCGCAATAACCTCAGCCAGGAGCGCGTAGAACAGTATCATTCCGGCGATCACATAAAATGCCAATGGCAAAAAGATCCCTCTTCCGCTGAGCGCGCGCTCCTCAAAGGCGATCGCGAACAGTGATGCCAGAGACGCGGACACGATCCCGCGCGGCGCCATCAGCGCCAGGAAGCTTTTTTCTCTAAATGAAAGGCTTTTGTCCGACCAGGTGCTCAAATAAACTCCGAGCGGCCGAATCACGAGCACCATGACCGCGATCATGATCAGGCCCTCGCGCTGAATCGACATCGCGGCTTTTACCGGTATATTACTGGCCAGCAGGATGAAGAGGATCGACAGCGCCAGCATAACGATCTGATCTTTAAAACGTTCGATTTCCTTTTCGAACGGCAGCTTGCGGTTGCCGAAGTAAATCCCGGCGACGGTCACGGTCACCAGCCCTGAGTGAGGAAGAAGGAATTCCGAGACTCCAAAAGAAAGCGCCGTCATAAAAAGAACGAACAATCCCCCGAGTTCCTCGGCCTGCTGGCGCAGCAGCCAGCGTTTGGTGAGGCAAAAAGCCATGACCCATCCGGTCGCCAGACCCAGTGCCCCGCCCGAGACAAATCGGCCCGCGAGCAGCAGCAGCGAATTCCAAAGACTGCCGTGCTGCAGCACTAAGAATTCAAACAGCACGACCGCCAGAATGACGCCCAACGGGTCGATGAGAATGGATTCCCATTTGAGAATGTTGTGAACTTTTTCCTGAACATGCAGCCGCTTCAGGATCGGCGTGACCACCGTGGGGCCGGTCACCACCATGATGGCGCCAAACAGAATAGCCTTACTCCAGTCCAGGCCCGCCCAGTAATGAGCCGCGAGCGACACGCCGACCAGCGTGACCGCGGCGCCGATGGTGAGCAGATTGCGAACCGAGCGTGAGATGGCTTTGTATTGGCCAAACTTGAGCGTCGAGCCTCCTTCAAACAGGATGAGCGCGACCATGAGCTCGATGTAATGCGGGAAGTTCATCCGAAAGATCTTCGGCTGCACCAGATCCGCGAAGCTGGGTCCCAGCAGAACACCAAACAACAGCAAAAACAGGATGCTTGGCACTTTGATCTTCGCGCCCAGCAGCAGGGATAAAACTCCCGCCGCCAGTGTGAAAATTAAGGTAGCTAAAGGTTGTTCAAACGACATTGGGAGGCATCATCGCCGGCGCGGCGGCAGACTCAGCCGCGGCCTCGGCTTCAGCGGCCGCGGCGGATCCGACCGGCACCAGGTCCACCCGTATGGAGTCCGGATCAATGTTCACGATCGAAAGTCCGTTGGGGGAAGTGATGTTGGATTCCAGCATCGTCACCCGGTTCTTGCCCGGATGCGTGTCATAGATCGGGAGCAGGACCTTGATCTTGCCCGCCGACATGAAGTAAAAGTTCCGCCGGGGACCGTTCAGGGTCACCGTGATCTGATTCGGGTCCTTCTTGGCGATTTTCATGCCCTTCGGAATGTTCACGCATTTGACCGGAACCTGATAACTCCGGTAGATGACCAGCGACTCGTGCACGAACACGAACCACATCGCGAAGCTGATGACGACGGCCAGAACCTTTTCGCGTGAATGGCTGCTCAGCATTTCGAAACGTTTCGGCGCGGTCCTTTTGGGAGAAAGCTCTTCATAAAAGCTCTGCAGCAGCGCGATCAGCTCACCGGGATCAGTGAGTGTCCTGATTTCGCCGTTGCGCGCGATCGAAATAGTTCCCCGCTCTTCCGAAACGACCAAACACAGCGCATCGGAGAGTTCGGCCAGTCCGAGCGCGGCCGCGTGCCGCGTTCCGGTCCGACGGAGCTTGCTCAGCGCCGTCGAGAGCGGAAGATGGTAGGAAAAACCGATAACTTTGCCGTTTTCGATCACCACCGCGCCGTCATGCCCGATCGAGTGGGGGTCAAAAATACTCTTCAGCAGCGGTTCGCTCAAAGTTCCGCCCAGCTGAGTTCCGCTGTCCAGATGGCGGTCGATGGGATCACGGCCGCGCAGGACGATTAATGCGCCGATCTTTTCGCGCGCAAGATCCGTGGCGGTGCGGGCCAGGATGGTCGACCATTCGTGAGACGGGCTCAGCACCCGCGCCGACATCGATCCGCGGTTGAGGCTGAACACCGCGAGCCGTTCGAAGAAATGTTTGAGCTCTTCCTGAAAAATGACGACCAGCGCCACGAGGATGACGGCAAAAAATCCGCGGAAAACAAATTCGATGAGTCTCAGGTCCAGCTGCCGGGCCACGAGGTACATCGCGCTGATGATCAGGATGCCGACGAGCACAAAAGCCGCTTTGGTCTTCTTGAACCACACCAAGACCATGTAGATCAAAACAGCCATGATCGAAATATCCAGATAACTGGACCATCCGATACTTTTAATGAATTCCCACATAGCCATTCCCGCTCCCATCCCCGTTTAGATCAAATATTTCTGAAACAGCATCGCGAAGCCCAAAAAAGCAAAGAAACCCATGACGTCCGTCACGGTTGTCAAAATGATGCTGGAGCACTGGGCCGGATCAAGCCCGACGCGTTTCATGATGAGCGGAATGGAGGCTCCCGCCAACCCGGCAAAAAAAAGATTGATGACCATGGCCAGTCCGACCACCATACCGAGATACGGATTACCATGCCACAGCCACGCGATCCCCGCGGTCACCAGACCGATCACCATGCCGTTGATCAGGCCTAACGCGGATTCCTTAAAAATCAGTTTTTTGACTTTATTTGGCGGGATCTCGCGCATCACGATCCCGCGCATCACGATTGCGAGCGATTGCGCGCCCGCGTTCCCGCCCTGCCCGGCGACGATCGGCAGAAACACCGCCAAAATCGTAATTTTGGCAATGAGCCCCTCGAACATGGCGACGACGCCGGCGGCCATGAAGGCCGTCAACAGGTTCACGTGCAGCCACGGCAGACGGTTACGGATGGATTGGCTCATCGGCGAAAATGACCGCTCATCGGCGCCGGCACCCACCATGCGCTGAATGTCCTCCGTCATCTCCTCCTGAACTTCATGGATGAGCTGCTCGGCGCGGATGATGCCGAGCAGATGGTGTTCGTTGTCCACCACCGGCGCCGCAAAATACCGGCGCTTGGAGAGCTCCTCGGCGGCCGCTTCCCGGCTCATGAAGTAATCAAGGGTGAACACATTGCGAATCATCACCGCCCCCAGGGTCGCGTCAGAGCCCGCCAGCATCATATCCCTCATATTGATCACTCCGATCAATACTCCGCCGTTATCAATGACATACACGTACGAAGCGGGCGCGTGATGCCGGGCCACCGTCCGAATCTTCTGGATCGCGTCCTTGACCTTGAGGTCGCCGTGAAAAGCCATGAAGTCCTTGGACATGATGCGGGCAACACTATCTTCCGGATAGTTGAAGATCTCCTGGATCTCAACTCGGGTGCGCTCCTGCAGCGTATCGATGAATGACTGGCGGGTTTCTTCAGAAAGATGTCTCAGGATCGCGGCCGCGTGGCGCGCGTCGGCGCGTTCGGCGATCTCACGGAAGGTGGCCTCAGGAACTTTGGTGAGCAATGCGGCCGCGTAATTGGCCTGAAGGTGGGCGACCACCGTGGTCGAAAGCGCCGGCGGAAGAGCGCGCAGCACGTCAACGGCCTCTGATTCGTCCATCACCTCGATCTGGTGTGCCGCGGCGACTGGATCGCTTTCAAAATATTTACGGACGAGTGGAAGTAAAAGAGATTGTTTAGCCATAGGTCCGCATTATATCTCTTGAAGAGGTCAAACTGGTTTCTTAAGCTTGTATCAACACCCGGCCATAGCGAGTCCAATCGATCATGCCGCCTTTGAGATTCGCCGCGCCTTCAATGCCCTGTTTTTTTAGAATAACCGTCGCCTGGGCGGACCGTCGGCCGGATTGACAGACGGTAATGATTGGCTTGCCGGCGGGAACTTGACTGATCCGAGAAGCCAGTTGCCCCAACGGGATCAAAACAGCTCCCGGTATTACGCCGCCGTTTCCCGCCTGCTCATCGGGCTCGCGCACATCGACAATGCATACTTCTTTGAGATGACTCTCGACCCAATCCGGCGCGATCTGCAGAATCCCGTCGTAGGTTTCTTCGGCCGGACCCCAATTCGCGGTCCGCGGGTAGGCACCGCCTTCCGGCATCCCTGATTTCATATTGGCCGGCAAGGCGATGGCGATTTTTTTGGGATGCGGCAGCCCGAGATTTTTCATGTAGCCGACAAAGTCTTTTTCGCTCGCGCCGCCGCCGATGCGGGTGTTGAAGGATTTTTCCTCACCGATGGTGCTCGAGCAGCGGCCGTCGTAATCGTGCGCCGGATACACGAGACAGCCGTCCGGCAGCGCGAACAACCGGTCGTGGATGGAATGGTACATCTTGGCCGCGTCCCCCTGCTGGAAGTCCGTCCGGCCCGCGCCGCGGATCATAAGGCAATCCCCCGTGAACGCCATCCGCCGGTCAGAACTGATCAAGCTCAGGCACCCGTCCGTGTGCCCCGGAGTCGCCCACACATCAAACCGCACGGAACCAAACTCGATCACATCCCCCTCGTCCACGGGCCGGTCGACCCCGGCGGCCTTGTACTTCGCGGACAACACGATCTGACAACCCGCCGCCTGCTTGAGCAGCCAGGCGCCGGTGACATGGTCCGCGTGGCAATGTGTATCGATCGCAAACTTAAGTTTCAGCCCCAACTCCTTGATCAGCGCCAGATCGCGCCGATGCAGCTCAAACACCGGGTCGATGATGACCGCCTCGCGGGTCGCGGCATCCGCCAAAACATAGGTGTAGGTCGAAGAAACATTGTCATACAGCTGACGAAAGATCGGTTCCATGGCGCGCCTCCGATTTTAAAAAGGAAAATTCTTAAAGATGAGCAAAGCCCCCAGCGCCAACACCAGCACCGCGAAGCCTTTTTGCAAAATAGCCGTTCCGATGCGGCCCGCGACCCTCGTGCCGACCAAAGCCCCGCTCATCGCCGACGCCAAAAATAGCAGGATCAGCGGGAGCGGTGTTGTCATCCCCGGCAGATGTCCGATGAAGCCGCTGAGCGAATTGATCGCGATGATGGCCAGCGAGGTTCCGACCGCGGTGCACATCGAGCAACGCATCAAAAGCGCGATCGCCGGCACGATCAAGA
>JAGOUK010000022.1 GCA_018061225.1 Candidatus Omnitrophota bacterium
GCGCCTTACGGCGAGCCCAAATACAAGGATCTGATACTCAAGCATTTGATTGAAGTCCGGGAAGATGGGTCCTTCCGCATGGACATGGACTACTTCAGCTATTGCGCGGGTCTCACGATGACCAATTCCAAATTTGACAAATTATTCGGCGGGCCTCGGCGCTCGCCTGAGACCCCGATCTCTCAGCGCGAAATGGACCTGGCCAGATCCGTGCAGGAAGCGCTTGAAGAAATTATGCTCAAGATCATCCGGCACATTCACAAAGTGACCGGCGAAGATTACCTTTGTTTGGCGGGCGGCGTGGCGCTCAACTGTGTCGCGAACGGACGCCTGCTCCGCGAAGGGCCTTTTAAAGACATTTGGATACAGCCAGCGTCCAGTGATGCCGGCGGCGCTCTCGGCGCGGCCCTTTATGCCTGGCATCACTATCTCGGCAATCCTCGTAAAACAGACGGAGTGCATGACACCCAAAGAGGCTCGCTTCTTGGACCCGAATTTAGTGACGATGAAATCGGGGCTTATCTCAATGAGGCCAAGATCCCGCATCGCAAGCTGACCCGGCAGGAACTCGTCACCGAGACCGCCGATCTCATCGCCGGCGAAAAGGTGGTTGCGTGGTTTCAGGGCCGGATGGAATTCGGACCGCGCGCACTTGGCGCGCGCTCGATCCTCGGCGACGCCCGGTCTCCGAAGCTGCAGGAAACCATGAACCTGAAGATCAAGTTTCGTGAATCGTTCCGCCCGTTCGCCCCAATCGTGAAGCGGGACCGCGTGTCGGATTACTTTGAGCTCGACCGACCCAGTCCCTATATGATGTTGGTTGCCCCGGTGAAGGCATCTCGCCGCAGACAGATGACGGCTGAAGAATCCGCGCTGTTTGGCATTCAGAAACTAAACGTGGTTCGGTCCGACATTCCGGCGGTGACGCATGTGGATTATTCGGCCCGGATCCAGACGGTGGATCAAGACACCAATCCGCTGCTCCATGACATCCTCTGCGATCTGGAGAAGCGGTATGATTCGCCAGTCATTATCAATACTTCCTTTAATGTGCGCGGGGAACCCATTGTCTGCACTCCCCAAGACGCTTACCGGTGCTTCATGCGGACGCATATGGACACGCTCATTGTCGGGTCTTACCGTATCGACAAGGCGGACCAGCCCAAGGTCGAGGATGACGCGGATTGGAAAAATGAATTCGAGCTGGATTGATTTATGCTGCTTAAAGAAATAAAAAACATCAAGAGCACCACTAAGGAGCTCCGCGAATTTGGCTATGTTGTCGGCGGAGCGATCCTGGTATTCAGCGGGATACGCGCATGGCGGCATGGAGACGTTGCGTGGATCTGGCCTTCGATCGGGGTCGGGCTCATCTTGATTGGTCTGCTGTTTCCGGCGGTTCTCAAGCCCTTGCAAAAAATCTGGATGGGACTCGCGCTGATGATGGGCTGGGTGATGAGCCGAGTGATCCTCACGCTCATTTTTATTCTGCTTGTAACACCTATCGGGCTTATTCTGAAGGTGCAGGGGAAACAGTTTATGGACAAAGGCGCGGACGCTCAGACCAATAGCTTTTGGAAGATTCGTGCTCAAGGGTCTGATGACCCCAGGCGTTGCGAACGACAATTCTGATCGAGATATAGCTTAGAAGGAGAACAAGCCATGTCCAAATTTTCGATACTCAAGGAATTCTGGGATTTCTTAAAGGTGCGTAAAAAATGGTGGCTCACGCCGATCGTTATTTTTCTCATCGCGTTGGGCGCGCTGATTGTTTTTGCCGGCGGCTCGGCATTTTCGCCCTTTATTTACACGCTTTTTTAAAGCTAGCACGTTCTTGAAATCACTTAAAACTTCCGACCCCACCCTACACGAAATGATTCGTCTCGCCAGGGCCGCCGGCCGCGTTGTCATGGCGCATTACCGGAAGGCATCCGGGAAGCGCAGCTACAAGAGCGACAACTCCCCGGTTACGGCGGCTGATTTGGCCGCCAATCGTCTCATCGAAGCGGGTCTCAAGCGTTTCGACCCTTCTATTCCGGTCATTTCTGAAGAATCTCCGATACCCACGGCGGCTGCCCGGCGGAAGTGGAAACATTTTTGGCTGGTGGATCCCGTGGACGGGACCCGGGAGTTTTTGAACCGGACAGGACATTTTACGGTTAATATCGGATTGATCCGGGCGGGCCGACCCGTGGCCGGTGTTGTTTTTGCCCCGGCAATGGGCGTCCTGTATTTTGGCAGTGATAAATCGCGGTCCTGGAAGATCGAGGGGCGACGCCGCCAGCCGGAGCGAATATTTTCTAAAGCGCCGGAAGCGGGGGAGCGGCCGCGAATTTTGATCAGCCGTCTCCACGAAACCCCCGCGTCCATGAAGCGTTTGTCAGCCATCCCTAACGCTGACCTTATACGCGTCGGCAGCTCGCTCAAATTTGGTCTAGTCGCGGAAGGACGCGCGCATGCCTACCCTCGTTTTGGTCCTACTTGCGAATGGGATGTGGCAGCGGGAGATGCAGTTTGGCGGTATGCTTGCGCCGCGGGGAAGACGAACCGCTCTCCACTCAAGTACAATAAGAAGACTTTGAAAAACGGTTCGTTCTATATCGGATGGAGACCAGCGAAAAGTGCCGCCTAAACCCAAAAAAACCCTCAACCTTCCCGCCGGGCCCGCTAAACGGCTTGAGGTCACCTATAAAGGCAGGGTTCAGGGCGTGGGCTTCCGATTTAACGTCGAAAAAGTCGCATTGGAAGTCGGCGCCAAAGGCTGGGTGCGCAACGAAAAAAACGGCGATGTCATGATGGTGGCGGAAGGCCCCGAATCCGTCCTCATGGCGCTTCTGGAAGGCGTGCGCCAATGTCAGGTGGGACGCTATATCTCCAAAGAACATATCCGCTGGGAAATTCCTCTAAACGGGTTTGACGACTTCACGATCGAATATCACTTTTAGATTTACGGACGCGGGGATTTGATGAACCGTAAAGAATATCTCCAGTTGATCGAAGAGGTTCGGGCGCATGACCGCCGCTATTACGCGGATAGCAGGCCTCAGGTTTCGGATTCAGAGTACGATGCCCTCATCCGACGCCTCAAAAAAATCGAGAGTGATCACCCAGACTGGACCGATCCCTCATCGCCAACGCTAAAACTCGGCGACCGCACCTCGGGGGGCTTTGCCTCCGCCGCCCACCGTGTTCCAATGCTCTCCATCGACAACACATATTCCGACGATGAGCTGCGGGACTTTGACGCGCGCGTAATCAAGGTGCTAAAAGCGGACTCCGGGACGAATATCCGTTATGCCGTGGAGCTCAAAATCGACGGTGTTTCTATTTCTCTGACATACAAGGATGGACTATTGGCGCGGGCTTTGACGCGAGGTGACGGCGCGTCCGGTGATGATGTCACGGCCAATGTGCTCGGCATTGCGGGTATTCCCAAAAAGATTCATTCGGTTAAAGGTTGGCCCGCGGAAATTGAGGTCCGGGGTGAGATCTATCTGAGCCGAAGCCGTTTTGTCGAGATCAATGCCGAGCGCGAAGAAGAGGGGTTGGCCGTCTTTGCCAATCCGCGCAACGCGGCGGCGGGATCACTCAAGCTTTTGGAGGCCGGTGCGGCGGCTGAGCGGGGGCTGCAATTTTTGGCGCACGGGGTTGGGTTTGTGTCGGAGCCGTTTGCGGGCTCGCAGAGCGCACTCCGGGCCGCGTATCAAAAAGCCGGATTTCCGCTGCAGCCGGAAGACCGGACGCCTGAAGGGATCGAAGCGGTGATACGGGTTTGCCGCGAGTGGGAGGGCCGGCGCCATGACCTGCCGTACGAAACGGACGGCATGGTGGTGAAAGTGGATGATTTTGATCTTCAGGTCCGCCTGGGTCTCACCGCCAAGAGCCCGCGTTACATGATCGCTTTTAAATTTCCGGCGGCGCAGGCGCGCACGCGGCTTTTGGACATTCTGGTCCAGGTGGGGCGGACCGGGGTGCTGACGCCGGTGGCGGTTCTGGAGCCGGTGGAGTTGTCGGGGTCCACGGTTTCGCGCGCGACATTGCACAACGAAGACGAGATCGAGCGCCTGGGGCTTAAGATCGGTGACGCGGTTCTCATCGAGAAAAGTGGTGAGATCATCCCGCAAATCGTCAGCGTGCTTAAGGCCGAGCGAAAAGGCCGTGAGAAGAAATTCACGATGCCGGAGCATTGTCCTGTTTGCCGGTCGGAGGCGAAGCGCGCCGAGGGTGAGGTGGCGGTGCGCTGCGTCAATGCCGCGTGTCCGGCCCAGATCCAGGCGAGGATACTGCATTTTGCGGGACGCAAGGCGATGGATATTGAGGGCATGGGGGACGCGCTGGTTGAACAGCTGGTGCAAAAGGGGATGGTCAAAGAGCTTCAGGACATTTATCGTCTCAAGGCATCAGACCTGCGGGAGCTGGAGCGGATGGGTGCCAAGTCGGCGGATAATGTGATCCGCGCGATTGAGTCGAGTCGGGGCAGGGGGCTTGAGCGCGTGCTATTTGCGCTTGGCATCCGGCATGTGGGCGAACGGTCGGCCCGGGAGCTGGCGGTTCATTACGGGAGTCTCGCCAAGCTGGCTGAAGCGTCTGAGCCGGAGCTTCAGCAGATGGATGAGGTCGGGCCCATCGTCGCGGCGAGCGTGCGGAGCTTCTTTGATCAGTCAGCCAATCGCAGACTGATTCAGGAGCTTGCGGAACTGGGTCTTGAGTTGGACGCCAAGACGCGCCGTGTCTCCGGCGGAGTGTTGGACGGAAAGACGCTGGTGGTGACCGGAAGCCTTGAGGGCTACACGCGGGAGGCAATTCATGAGACAATCCGTTTGCACGGCGGGAAGACTTCCGGGACGGTGAGCGCCAAGACCGCTTATCTCGTGGCCGGGGACGACGCCGGGTCCAAATTGGAAAAAGCCAAAAAACTGGGCGTACGGATTTTGAGTGAACACGAATTCAACACATTGATAGGGGAGACCAAGAAGCGATGAATCAGCTATTTCGAAAAACGCTCTGTGTGGTGACGGCCGGATTCCTGCTCTTAGGAGGAGCCGGATGCGCAACTGCGAAGAAAAAGTTTACACGCAAGAGCAAATCGGGTCCGGTGCGCCCGGTTATTTTTACCGATAAGGAATTCGTGAAGCCGTACACCAACGAGTACTATTACACGAATAATTTTAACCTCTGGAAAGTCTGGCACGAGGAATTGGTGAATTCCATCGGCGGCAATGCCAAGCACCTGAGCCGTTCGGCCGATGAAGCCGTTGCCCGATTGAAGGAAATGCAGGAATATCTCGAAGAGCCTAAGCGCACGGAGCTCGGCGAACAGATCGCTCAAGTCGAGCGCGCCGCCGCGGATCTGAGCCGCGGGGCGAACGATGCGCAGGGCGGCCAAGCGTCATTCCTTTTGGATAAGACCTACCGGATCATCAAGTCCAACTTCTACACGGATGACGTTAAACCCTGGATCAAGAAGGACGATATTGTCCTGTAGCGAGGGGTTTTGAAGTCCGTCGCACCCGCGGAACTGACCGCCCCGGTGCGGCTTTTTCTCGAACATCTGACGGTCGAGCGCGGATTGTCCAAAAATACGCTCGAGTCCTATGGCAGGGATCTGTCCAGATACGCTGATTTTTTGGCTTCCAGGAAACGGAAAAGCTATTCCGAAGCGTCCGCGGAAGACGTGCAGCAGTATCTGTGGTCCGAAAAGGACAGGGGACTTGAAGCTTCGAGCATTGCCCGGGCGTTGGTTGCGATCCGGGTGCTTCATCGGTTTTTGGAATCAGAAGGTCTGATCCAGGAAGATGTAACTCGCCTCGTGGACACGCCCAAGATACTTAAAGGGCTTCCAAACAGTCTCTCTCGGCCGGAGATCGACCAGCTCATGCGGGCTCCGGATATTCGGACGCCGGCCGGCCTCCGTGATCGGGCCTGCCTCGAGCTTTTGTACGCAACAGGCATCCGGGCATCGGAACTGGTGAAGCTAAAAACGGCGGATATTGATTTTGAGTCGCGGACGCTTAAGGTGCTGGGGAAGGGTTCCAAGGAACGAGTGGTTCCATTTGGACGTTCGGCGCAAGAATGTTTGATTCGATACCGTGATCGGGCTAGGGTAAAATGGGCCGCGACGAAACCCGGTGCTGATCCCGTGAATTTCTTTATTACGAGCAAGGGGAAGCATCTCACCCGGCAGGAATTGTGGCTGCTGATCCGCAGATGCGCGGACAAAGCGGGTCTGGACCGGGGACTATACCCGCATCTGTTCCGACACTCGTTCGCGACGCATCTGTTGGAAAATGGCGCGGACTTGCGGGCCCTTCAGGAAATGCTGGGGCACGCCGACGTGACCACGACTCAAATATACACGCATGTGGATCGGGCGAGGCTCAAGCGGATCCACCAACAGTTTCACCCCCGCGCTTAGGCGCTTTATAGGAGTATTTTATGCAGCAAAGAACCGACCGCGTCGCCAGCTTGTTGCTTCGGGAAGTCAGTCAGGCGCTGCGCGAAGACATTCAGGATCCCAACGTTGGATTCGTGACATTTTTGCGCGCGGATGTTTCCAAAGACCTCCGAAACAGCCGAGTCTATTACAGCGTTCTCGGTACCGATGAAGATAAGATGAGAACGGACCTGGCGATTCAAAAATCGGCCAGAGAAATCAAGCGTCTGGTGAATGACCGGATACAGCTAAGATACGCGATCGACATCCGATTTGTCCGCGAGGACGGGCTGGACAACACCTTCAGGGTTGAAGAACTTCTGAACACCATTCGGCAAGAGCGCGAGGCAAAAGGGATTGACGAGGGCGACTCGCCGGAATCCCGGAGCGGCAAAGAGACGCCGGAAGATCCCGACCAGCCCGCTGCTTGATTTTTTCTGATGCTGAACGGCCTTTTGCTTATCGATAAGCCAATCCTTTACACCAGCCATGATGTTGTGGATGTGGTGCGGCGTGTGTTGGGTGAACGCCGCGTCGGTCACGCCGGAACACTGGATCCAATGGCGACGGGCTTGCTCGTCGTTATGGTGGGTCCTGCCACATCCCATTTTGAGTCCTTGAGCGGCGATGACAAGGGGTATCAAGGCATCCTGACATTGGGATATTCCACGGCGACACAGGACACGGAAGGTATCATCACCTCCACGGGCGATGCGGCCGGCGTCACCGCTGAAGCGCTTGAAGACATCTTTAGCGGATTTGTCGGGCCTGGTGAGCAGACCGCGCCGCTTTACTCCGCCGCCAAGAACAAGGGCCGCAAAGGATATGAAGCTGCCCGCCGAGGTTTGGCCGACACGTTCACGCCACCGGTCAAACAGATCAACATCAGCGAACTCACGCTAAATGCCTTTGCAAATCCGGACGGATACTTTTCATGCCGTGTCAGCCGGGGGACTTATATCCGGACGCTGGTTTCTGATATCGGGCAAAAGGCCGGAGTGCCCGCAACGCTCACTGCTTTGCGCAGAACTTCCTGCGGTTTATTCAACCTGTCGGATGCCGTGACTCTCAAAGAACTCCGATCGATGGGCGCGTCCAAAATATCTGATCATCTGCAGGCGCAGCTCGAAGCCGCCGCGCCCAAACTTCGCCGATGAATATCGTCCGAGATTGGAAAAAAGCACGGCTCCAAAAAACCGCTGTCGCGATCGGTGTTTTTGACGGAGTGCACAGAGGGCATCGCGCCATTCTGAATGCCGCCGTTTCCGCGGCGCGCCGAAACGGGCTTACACCTGTCGCGCTGACGATGGATCCGCATCCCTCAAGCGTGTTGAGGCCCGATCATCCGACCCGCCTGCTATACAGCCTGAATCACCGACTTCAGCTCATTGAGGAATCCGGCATAAAGACCGTTGTGGTTCTCAAATTCACCTCCGCCTTCGCGCGTATCACGGCGGCTGATTTTATGCGCCGCATCTTGATTGAGCGTATGGGAGCAAAGGCGATTTTGGTCGGAGGAAACTTTCGATTTGGGCGCAGAGCCGAGGGGGATGTGAATTTTTTAAAAAAAGAAGCTATTCCTCTTGGCTGCGCGGTCCGGGCTATTGCACCGGTCCGTCTGGATGGGGCGGCGGTTTCTTCGAGCCGCGTGCGCGAGGCCGTGGCCGGAGGTGATTTGGATACCGCAACTAGGTTACTGGGACGTCCTTATGGGCTGTTGGGTGAAGTGGTGCGCGGGGACGGCCGGGGCCGGTCGCTCGGCTTTCCGACCCTCAATCTTTGCCTGGACCACGAGCTGCTTCCTCCGCCGGGCGTGTACGCGGTTTGGGCGAGGACGGGGGATCGCTGTTATCCGGGCGTGTTTCATCTGGGGCCGAGGCCGACCTTTGATTCCGCCGTTCTCAGAGCGGAGTGTCATCTGCTGGCCGACCCCGGCCGGAGCTTATACGGAAAGCGATTTGAATTGATCCCGGTTAAATATCTCCGCGGGGTGCGCAAATTTAAGGGGCCGGAGGCTCTGGCCGCGCAAATTCGCCGCGATATCAATTTTGCCCTCCCGGCTTTACAAAGGCCCCCCAAGCGGGTATACTACTTCCTTCACAAGGGAAGATAGAGAGAAGGAGAAAAGGCATTTTATGGCCCTCACTAAAGAAAATAAGCAATTGGTCATCACCGGCTTTCAGGAAAGCCCCAAAGACACGGGGTCCTGCAAAGTTCAGATCGCCATCCTCACAGAACGTATCAATTCGCTGTCCGATCACTTCAAGGCCCACGTCAAGGATAACCATTCCCGTCGCGGCCTCTTGATGCTCGTGTCCAAGCGCCGCCGCCTCCTGAACTACGTCCAGAAGCGCAGCCAAGCCGAATACGAAGAACTCATTCAGCGCCTTAAGATCCGCAAATAACACGAAAGTACAATTTCAGACATGACTACCAAGACGAGTGAACTCTCTCTTGGCAATGGGAAACTCATTGCCAAAACCGGGCATGTTGCCCGGCAAGCCCACGGAGCGGTTACGCTCCAGTTTGGCGAAACGATGCTTCTGGCCACTGTTTGCGCCTCCGCATCCGTTAAAGAAGGCCAGGACTTTTTTCCCCTGACCGTTGAATACCAGGAAAAAATGTACGCCGCGGGCATGATCCCGGGCAGTTTTTTTAAGCGTGAAGGCAAGGCAACCGAGAAGGAAGTGCTGACCTCGCGTCTCACCGACCGTCCGATTCGCCCGCTGTTCCCGGACAGCTTTTTGAACGAAGTTCAGATCGTTGTTCAGGTTCTTTCCGCCGACGGCGTGAATGAGCCTGACGTGTGGTCGGTCAACGGCGCCTCGATGGCGTTGATGCTTTCGGGCCTTCCTTTCCTCGGCCCCGTGGGCTGTGTCCGCGTTGCTGAGATCGACGGAGCATTCCAGCTCAATCCGATCGCCGAAGACATGAAGCGCGCGACTCTCGACCTCGTGGTCGCCGGTACCCGTGAAGGCGTTACGATGATCGAGTCTGAAGCCAAAGAAATCAACGAAGTGCGCATGATCGAAGCTCTCAAGTTTGGTCATGACGCGATCAAGCAGATTTGCGACTTCCAGGAAGCTTTTGCCAAAGACATCGCCCGCAAGAAGGTGGAAGTCACGGCCAAGGACCATTGTGAAGAAGCCTACAAAAAGGTCTCCGAGATCGCCGTTCCGGCGTTCGAAAAGATCAATCAGCCCCACATCAAGCAGGATCGGGATGCCGCAATCAAGCAATTGACCGCGGATATCACGGCCAAGCTGGTAACTCCGGATTCCGGAATCGACAAGGGGACTGTCGCCAAGATCGTTCATGACATTGAATACGATGAAGTTCGTAAATTCATCCTCAAGCAGCGCAAGCGCGTTGACGGCCGCGCTCTCAATGAGATCCGCCAGATCACCGGCGAAGTGGGTATTCTCCCGCGCGCTCATGGTTCAGCGCTTTTCACACGCGGACAGACGCAGAGTTTGGGCGTGATCACGCTCGGTACTTCACGTGACGAGCAGCTCATTGAGTCCTATGAAGGCGTGAGCTACCGCAACTTCATGCTTCACTACAACTTCCCGCCGTTCTCGGTGGGTGAAGTGAAGATGATGCGCGGACCCGGCCGCCGCGAAGTTGGTCATGGCGCGCTCGCCCTCCGTGGTCTGGCTGCCGTGATCCCGAGCAAGGAAGAATTCCCGTACACCGTCCGATACGTCTCCGAAATCCTGGAATCCAACGGGTCCTCCTCAATGGCAACGATCTGCGCGGGAACCCTCGCGCTCATGGATGCCGGCGTTCCCATCAAGGCCCCCGTCAGCGGTATCGCGATGGGCTTGATCAAGGAAGGTGAGGACTGGGCGGTTCTTTCGGATATCGCGGGCGTGGAAGATCATCTTGGCGATATGGACTTCAAGGTCGCCGGAACCTCCAAGGGCATCACGACGCTGCAGCTCGACATCAAGCTTAAAGAAGGATTGGCCTTCAGCATTCTTCAAAAAGCGCTGGAGCAGGCGAACGAAGGCCGCGCGCATATTCTCGGCAAAATGCTCGAGACGATGTCCGTGACGCGCGACAACCTCTCTCCGTACGCGCCCCGCATCACAACGATCAAGATCGCGGTCGACAAGATCAGCGAGCTCATCGGTCCCGGCGGCCGCATGATCCGCAAGATCACGGCGGATTCCGGCTGTCAGCTCGAGGTTGAAGATGACGGCTCCGTGAAGATTTCGTCCCGTGATGAGAAGTCCTGTGCCAAAGCATTGGAACTTATCCGGTACATCTCAC
>JAGOUK010000023.1 GCA_018061225.1 Candidatus Omnitrophota bacterium
GCGAAAATCCCTGGATCGAGGGGATTGAGCGTCAGGACAGCGCGGCTCCGTTCCACGACTGGAATGAGCGCATCCACTACGAATGCTATCTCCCCAATTCCCGCGCCCGCGTCATCGACGAAAAGGGTCATATTGTCGATATCGTGAACAACTACGAGCGCATGAGCTTCAATTTTGGACCCACGCTTCTGTCCTGGATCCATGACAAGCACCGCGACACCTTCCGCCGCATTCTCGAGGCCGATCGGAGAAGCGTCGAGCGCCACGGCGGGCACGGGAACGCGATTGCTCAAGGCTACAATCACATCATTCTTCCGCTTGCCAGCCGCCGGGACAAAGTGACACAGATCCGTTGGGGGTTGGAAGACTTCAAATACTACTTTGACCGTCCGTCCGAAGGTATGTGGCTGCCTGAGACCGCCATCGATCAGGAGACGCTTGAGGTGCTGATTGAAGAGGGGGTTAAATACACCATCCTGTCACCACATCAGGCGGAGGCCGTTCGGGGATTGGACGCGCGCGAGTGGCAGGATGTGTCAGCGGGATCTATTGATCCGCGCCGGGCATACCGATGCTTTTCGGCCGTGGACAAGAGCCGATACATCGACATCTTTTTTTATGACTCGGTGATTGCCCAGGCAGTCGCGTTTGAGAACGCGCTATCCGACGCCAAAGTTTTTGCCGATCGTATCGCGTCAGCCAGGAATCAGAACCTAGTCGAACCGCAGCTTCTGCATGTGGCGACCGACGGTGAAACCTACGGCCATCACAAATCTTTCGGCGATAGGGTTCTTGCCTTTTTAACCCATCGTGAGGCGGAGGCACGCGGGTGGCGTGTTGTGAATTACGGGCAGTTTTTGGCGGAGAATCCGCCCAAATGGGAGGTGCGTCTCAAGCCCGGGCCCAACGGCGAGGGGACATCCTGGAGCTGTGCGCATGGTGTCGGGCGGTGGGCGCGCAACTGCGGCTGCCGCGGCGGAGGACCGGAACACTGGCATCAGAATTGGCGCGGTCCGCTTCGGGAAGCGCTGGACTGGCTGCGGGATCAGGCTTCTGGTATTTTTGAAACGGTCGGACCCCAATATTTTAAGGATCCCTGGGCGGCGCGCGATGCCTACGTGCGGGTGATCCTGAATCGTAAGCAAAACCTCCAGCCATTCTTGGATCAGCATGCGGCGCGGCCGTTGGCAGGCCGCGACCTGACCACCGCCCTTCGCCTCATGGAAATGCAGCGCAGCGCCATGCTGATGTACACCAGCTGCGGCTGGTTCTTCACCGAGGTCTCCGGCATCGAGACGGCCCAGATCCTGCAGTACGCGGCGAGAGTGCTTCAGCTGGCATTTCAGGCAAGCGGCGTGGATCATGAAGCGGAATTTATAAAACGCTTACACCAAGCGCCGTCCAATGTGACGCAGCTCGAGAGCGCGAGAGGGGTGTACGAGCACTTTGCGCGACCCGCGGTTGCAACGCTCCGGCATATTGTGAGTTATTACGCCATCGGCTCGATCTTTGAGGAAGAGGATGAGAGCCGTTTGCGCATGAACTTCTATTGTTTTGACCTGGAAGTGATCCAGCGGCGAATGGAGCATTTTGGCACGACCACGATCAATGTCGGGCGGGCGAAGATCGCTTCGAGAGTCACCGGAAGCGCCGGCGATTATGTCTATGTGGTGGTCCAATCGGGTCTTTACGACTTCCGCTGTTCGGTCATTCCTTACCAATCTGACGAGGAATATTTTAAGATCGAAGCGGATCTTTTTGAAGGACTGCATCAGCAGCCCATCTTCGAACTGCTGCGCAAGATCGATGGGTACTTCGGTGAAGGTTATTTTGGTCTTAAGAATTTGCTGCTCGAAGACCGCCTCAAAGTGATCCGCCTTCTGTCCCGCGAGACGCTGGAGAAGGTGAGCGACGTTTATCTGAAGCTTTATGACGAAAATCTTTGGATGAGCCAGATCTACCGGTCGATCAATCTGCCGATTCCTCTCGAATTCCGATACGTCGTGGAATACTCGCTCAACAAACGGATTGAAGACAGCATCCGGGACTTGGCGGCACATCATTTTGATCCTAAGAGGGCCGCATCTTTGTTTCGTCTGGTTGAGACCGCTGATTCCTTGAGCGTTGAGATCCAAAAAAGTGAGACGGCGCGGCTGCTGTCGCAGGAGCTGGGGAATAAGGCTAGGGAGTTCGTCAAGGAAAGTGTTCCCGGTCTGATCCAGGAGTCTTTGAATATTCTGGACCTCGCCCGAAGGATGGGTCTACAGCTGGATCTTGGCCGCACGCAGGAGGAGATATTCCTGCTGATCAAGGGGTGGGCTGAGGAGGCGGATTCGGCGCCGGTGAATCTAACCGAACTGGAGGCGTCGCTAACCAGGCTCTTGGGCGATATTCAGATCTCTACCGTGGGTTTTAAGAAAATGATGAAGGTCGCTAAATGACGCAAGATTGGCTGGGGTTGGCGGGTCTTTTCGCGGCGGGGGTGGCACTCAACCTGACCCCTTGCGTGTATCCGATGCTGAGCATCACGGTCTCTATATTTTCTAAGACCGGGAACAAGACGCTTTTTTCCTCATTTTTAAGCGCGCTCGTTTATGTGTTCGGTATCACGGTCATGTACAGCGCGCTCGGGGTGTCCGCGGCCATCGGCGGGGGATTCTTCGGCGCGCTGCTGCAAAGTCCCTGGGTGCAGCTGGTGATCGCGGCGTTCATGTTCTCAATGGCTTTGTCCATGTTCGGTGTATTTAAAGTTCAGGCGCCCTCATTCATACTCTCACGTCTCGGGCATAAGCCCGTGGGGATGGGCGGGCTTTTTCTATCCGGCCTATTGGTCGGAATTTTTGCCGCTCCCTGCATTGGGCCGCCGGTTGCGGCGCTTTTAGCGCATGTGGCGGAGCATCGGGATCCCGTTTACGGATTCTCGCGTTTCTTTGTGCTGGCCCTGGGTTTGGGGTTTCCATATCTCATATTCGGGACATTCTCTCACTGGATCAAGGCATTGCCGAAGGCGGGCGCCTGGATGGTCTGGGTGGATCGGTTGTTCGGCGTGATTCTGATCGGTTTTGCTGGTTTTTATCTGATGTTGGCTTTGGGGTCTTGGGATCTTTTGCCCACAGCGAGGGTGGAGCGGCACGCGCAAATGTCGGACACCGGCCAAAGTGCCAATTCGTCACTCGCATGGACACGCTACACTCCGGCCGTTTTGGAGCGGGCATTGAAGTCCGGCCGGCCGGTGATTGCCGATTTTTATGCGGACTGGTGCTTGCCTTGCCAGGAGATGGAGGCGGTGACTTACCGGAACGCTAAAGTTAAAGCCGCTCTGGGACGGTTTGAACTGATCAAGGTGGATTTGACCGACGCCGGAGATGAGACTCAAATGGCGCTTGCTGAATGCTATCAGGTCTATGGCATACCAACCATGTTGTTCTTTGATGATCATGGAAGTGAGCTAACCCACTTAAGGGCAACGGGTTATATTAATCCAAATGACTTTTTGGAAATCTTAGACCAGGTTCCGGAGAACACGGCTTCATAGCCCTCCCTGCCAAATTGCGCCTCTTCGGCCATTGTGATATAGTCACCCCCATGAAATATACTCACAAATCCCCATTTGCCCTTGCGTCATTCGCCGTTTTTATATCCGCCGCATCCATCTTTCTTGTCACCGGCTGTGCCAAAAAAGAAGCCCAGGGAAAAATTCTGGCTAGCTATGATGGGGGCTCCGTCTCGGAAACCGAATTCCTCAAGGCCGTCCGCAGCATGCCTGAGCATATCCGCACGGTAGCGCAAGAGAAGAAGAGTGAATTTTTGGACAGCTTTATTACGGAACGACTGTTGCTTCAGGAGGCGGAAGCCAAGGGTATTCAGCACCTGACTGATGTTCAGGATATTATTCGTCAGTCCCGCAATCGCGTCCTGGTCACCAAGCTCATTGAACAGGAAGTCGACCAGAAGCTTGAGATCACAGACGCGGAGATCAAGACCTATTACGACAATCACACGGATGAATTTGTCGTGCCTTACCGTTTGCGCGCATCCCATATCCTGGTCCGTGACCGCGCGGAAGCGGAGTCCGTGATCAGCCGCATCAAGGCGGGTGAGTTGTTCGAAGAACTTGCCAAAAAGTATTCAATGGATCCGACGGCGGCCAAAGGCGGCGATTTGGGCTATGTTCGCAAAGGACAGCTGATCCCCGAGGTTGAGGAAGCGCTGTTTGGCCTTAAAGTCGGAGATATGAGCGATGTGGTTCCGTCCAAGTTCGGCTTTCATATCCTCAAGGTCACCGGCGAGGCCAAGCCCCAGACCAAGGAGCTTCGCCTGGTAGAAAAAGACATTCGTGACCGCCTCACATTGGAAAAACGATCCCAGGCCTTCACCGGTCTAATTGACCGTCTGAAGAAAAAAGCCGGGATCAAAATGAACACGGAAGAACTTGAAAAACTCGACTTCTCGGCCGATCAGCCCGCTGCTTAAGCTCCTTTCGGGCGCGCTTCTCGCGGCTGTTTTCTTGACGGCTCCGGCGGCGCGCGCCTCTGACACGCTCGACCGCATCCTCATCGTGGTCAATGATGAAATCATCACCGACTCCGATTTGAATCAGGTTCTTTACCCGCTCATCACCCGTCTTCGCGCCACGGCTTCCGGGCCCGATCTCGACGCCAAGATCCAGGAGACACGCAAAAATATGCTGAGGGACATGATTTCGGATCGGCTTATTCTCAGCGCCGCCAAAGCGCTCGACCCCCGTTATAAGATCGCCGCCGAAGAAGCGGAGATCGACACGATGGTGGCGGAGATGCGCGAAAAGTTTCCTTCCGAAGAGGTTTTTGACACGGTCATGAAGGAGCAGGGGATGTCACGCAAAAAGCTCCGGGACCGTTTTGCGGAAGACATCATGAAGCGGAAGATGGTCGACTTCAAGGTGAAGTCGAGAGTCACGCTGTCGCCCGGGGAGATCAAGGAATTCTATGACTCGCATCCCGATGATTTTTTGGGTGTCCCCGAAGTGCGCGCCCGGCAGATCCTTGTGAGGGCCGGCACCACGCGGTCTGAGGAGCTTGCCCGCGGCACGATGCAGTCCATCGTTGATCAGCTGAATCAAGGCGCGGACTTTGCTGAGCTCGCCAAGGCATACTCGGAATCCTCCGATGCCGCCGAGGGAGGAGAGATGGATTGGACCCGCAAAGGGCGTTTTATGGCCAGGATCGACAACGTCATCTTCAAGCTGGAGCCTGGCCAAACGAGTGAGCCCATTCAAACGCAGCTGGGACTTCATCTTTTTAAGGTGGAAGAAAAGCGTGTTTCCGCCGGCCTCACCTACCAGGAAGCGATTCCCCGCATCGAGAATTATTTGTACAAGAAAAAAGTGGCCGACGAGCTTAGGCTCTGGATCGATGAGATCCGCGGCAAGGCATTTGTTTCGATTCAAGACCCAGAAATTGCACAGATTTTGGCCGAACCCGCTTCTTCCGCCGCCTCCGGCGCTTCCGCTTCCTGATCTTGTCTAATCCCCATCCGGATTCCGAACTTTCGCTGCCGCGGCGGCTTGACCAATTTTTACGGCGTCTTGACACCCGTCCCCGTCAGAGGTTGGGGCAGAACTTCATGGTGGACCGCGCGGCTCTCGAATTTATCCGCGAGGCGGTTTCGCGCGTACCATCCTCCGCTATTCTCGAAATCGGCCCCGGAGCCGGGTTTTTGACTGAGCAGCTGGCCGGATTGGGTCTGCCGCTCACCGCCGTCGACATGGACCACCGATTTTGTCAGGCTCTCACGGAGCGGTTCGCGTCGGAGACCA
This sequence comes from Candidatus Omnitrophota bacterium, assembly GCA_018061225.1. Lineage (GTDB taxonomy): Bacteria > Omnitrophota > Gorgyraeia > 2-02-FULL-51-18 > JAGOUK01 > JAGOUK01. The sequence continues at coordinate 5,798 of JAGOUK010000023.1, forward strand.
GCATCCGCATCGTCGAATCAGATATCCTTCGCTGGGATCCAGACGGCAGTCTTCCCGCTGCGACTTTTGCCGTCGGTAATATCCCTTACAACATCACCTCGCCGATTTTGGAGTGGCTTCTCAGCCGGCGTCAGCTCTGGTCGGGCGCGGTTTTGACGGTGCAGAAGGAGTTTGCGGACCGACTCGCGGCGGCTGCCGGCACCCGAGACTGCGGTCCTATCTCGGTTTGGATGCAGCTGCATGCTGATATCCGAATCTTAAGAACCATTGGCAGAGGCGCCTTTAGCCCTCCGCCCAAAGTTGAGTCCGCGGTGATTCAACTCTCATTCTTGCCAGAACCGCGTTATGCGCCCGGAACAGGGGATATTCTCGAAAAGGTGATGCGGTCCGCATTCCAAATGCGCCGCAAGCAGATTCATCATGCGGTTAAAACGGCTGCCGGCGGCTCGGACCCCGCGTCACGCGTCTTTGATCAATGCGGTGTGTCACCTCAGCAGCGGCCCGAAACACTGACGCTGCAAAACTGGATCTCTTTGGCCGCCGCGTTAGCGGTACATCAGACAAAATCCTCAACCTCGTGATAAAATACCCGCTCTTATGGCAAAAATTGACGTAAAAAGAACCGCGCAGCTCGCCCGCATCCAGCTCACCGATGAAGAGTCGGCGAAGCTGGAAGCACAATTTGTGGACATCTTGGGCTATATCCAAAAGCTCGAAGCCGTCGACACGGCCGGAGCGGAGCCGGCCTATCATCCTTTTGAAATGAAAAACGCGTTCCGTTCGGACGAGGTGCGGCCGACGCTGGGTGTCGAGCGCCTGCTCGAGATCGCGCCGCGCGCTGACCGCGGCATGATCGAAGTCCCCCCGATTATTGAGCGGAAGGATTAGGCGCTGACATGAGCTTTATCCGTAAACAGCTAGAAAACCGCCGTCCCGCCGCCGACATTCTCAACGAGCATCTCAAGGCGATTGATGCCGTTAATCCAGCGGTGCATGCTTTTGTATCCGTTGAAGGCCGTGATGCCTCCAAAGCTTTGAAGGCTTCCGAAACTCATGCGAAGGGCAAGCTTGCCGGCGTGCCTATTGCCATTAAAGACAATATTTGTGTCGACGGCTGGGAGATCACCTGCGGATCCCGTATCCTCAAAGGATACAAGGCGCCGTATAACGCGACGGTGATTCAGCGTCTGCTGGATGAGGGCGCGACCCTTCTCGGCCGGGTGAATATGGATGAATTCGCCTTTGGATCTTCTTGTGAAACCTCCGCCTATGGCGTGACCCGCAACCCCTGGAACCCTGATCGGGTACCGGGCGGATCGAGCGGTGGTTCCGCCGCCGCCGTGGCCGCGGGGCTTGCCCCGATCGCGCTTGGTTCGGACACCGGCGGCTCGGTGCGTCAGCCGGCTGCCTTTTGCGGTGTTGTGGGACTCAAGCCGACCTATGGACGCGTCTCACGGTATGGGCTGGTCGCGTTTGCTTCGAGTCTGGATCAAATCGGTCCGCTGACCCAAAACGTGGAAGACACGGCGCGCATTCTTGAGGTGATCGCCGGTCACGATCCGATGGATTCCACCTCATCGCGGGTGCCGACGGAAGCGTACAGCAAACCGCTCGGGACATCGATCAAGGGTCTTAAAATTGGTCTGCCTAAGGAATTTTTGTCCTTCCCGCTGCCCAAAGACGTGCAGGAATCATTTGACCGGTCGGTGAAGCTTCTGACGGCCGAAGGAGCCGAAATCGTGGAAGTGAGTCTGCCGCACACCGAGCACGCTGTTTCGGTCTATTACATCGTCGGTCCTTGCGAGGCCAGTTCCAATCTGGCGCGCTTCGACGGCGTGAGGTACGGAGACCGTGATCTGGACGCTAAGACGCTGGCGGATCTTTATCTGAGCACGCGGCATGAAGGCTTCGGCGCGGAAGCCAAGCGCCGCATCATCTTGGGGACTTTTGCGCTCTCGAGCGGGTACTACGACGCTTATTATCTGAAGGCCATGAAGGTCCGGCGCAAAATGATCGACGATTACACCCGGGCATTTGAGAAGGCCGACATCCTGATCAGCCCCACGGCTCCCTCGGGCGCGTTCAAGATCGGCGAAAAGACCAGCGATCCTTTGAGCATGTACCTTTCGGACATTTACACCCTCTCGGCGAATCTGGTCGGTATCCCGGCCGTCTCTGTTCCATCGGGCTTCACGGCCGAAGGAATGCCAATCGGGCTTCAGTTGATGGCGAGACCTTTTGAAGAATCGCTTCTCCTCAAGACCGCGTACGCGTTTGAGCAAAAAGCCGGCGCGATCGGCCGCCGCCCCGCTGTGCACACCGGACTGGGGACCGCGCGATGAGCGGCAAAGAACTCGGCTACGACATCATCATTGGTCTGGAAGTCCACGTTCAGCTGGGCTCAAAGACCAAGATTTTTTGCGGTTGCCCGACCTCCTTCGGCGCGGCGCCCAACACGCAAGTTTGCCAGATCTGCGCGGGTTATCCGGGGACGCTGCCGGTGCTCAATGCCCGCGTGTTCGAGCTCGGCATGACCGCCGTGCTCGCCCTTGGCGGCCAGATCGCTCACCGAGTCAAATTTGACAGAAAAAACTATTTCTATCCCGATCTTCCCAAGGGCTATCAGATCTCTCAGTTTGATCTGCCGCTTGGATCCGGCGGTACGGTGGATATCATCGGAGACGACGGACAGCTGCGGCCGATCCAACTCTTGCGCCTGCATCTTGAAGAAGATGCCGGCAAGCTCACGCATGACACCCGGGCCAGCTATGTGGACTTGAACCGCGCGGGCGTGCCCCTGGCAGAAATCGTTTCGGAGCCCGAGATCAAAAGCCCCCAAGAAGCTTATAACTATTTGACGCATCTAAAGGCCATTATCAAGGCCGCCGGCGTATCGGATGCTGACATGGAAAAGGGCCAGCTTCGCTGCGACGCGAACGTCTCGCTGCGCAAAAGCGCGTCGGATCCGTTCGGAACCCGCGTCGAGATCAAAAACATCAACTCATTTAAGAACGTCAAAGCCGCGCTTGAGTACGAGATCGCGCGTCAGGCAAAAGTGTTGGATGCAGGTGAAGCCGTCATACAGGAAACCCGGCAATTTGACGCCGCGAAGGGGACAACGCATTCGATGCGCTCCAAGGAGCAGGCGCATGATTACCGGTATTTTCCGGAGCCCGACTTAGTGCCGTTCATTGTCGAACCGGCTCAGATCGAGGAGATTCGCAAAAAGCTTCCCGAGCTTCCGACGCAGAAGCGCGAGCGCCTCAAATCCCAATACGGTCTCACCGATTACGACGCGCGCATTTTGGTCGAAAGTATGGGCCTCACCATCGTCTTTGAAGCGCTGGCGCAAAAAACCACGCAGCACAAGAGTCTCGTCAACTGGCTGATCGGACCTGTCCTTGCCGCCGCCAACGAGCGGTCGGGTGAAATCGAAGACATGCATGTGGAAGGCGCGGACATCGTGATCCCGACCCGCCCTGCGGCCGAAATCCTCGGTGTGGAGTCCTCATCCACGGGCGAGCCTTTCCGGCTGGGGATCGAAGGATTTTTGCAAATCCTCGAACTCGTCGAAAAAGGGACTGTGAGTCTCAAAGTTTGCCGCGAAGTGGTTTTTCCGGAATGGCTGAGTTCGGGTCAGGCTCCGGCCAAAATCGTCGAAGCCAAAGGTCTTGGTCAGATCTCGGACACCGGCGCGCTCGAAGCCGCCTGCGACGAAGTGCTTGCCAAGAACCCCAAGTCGGTCGAAGACTTCAAAGCCGGTAAAGAAAACGCCCTCATGTTCCTCGTGGGTCAGGTCATGCGCGCCTCCAAAGGCAAAGCCAACCCCAACAAAGTGAACGAAATCCTCAAGAAAATGCTCTCATGAACCAAGTCCTCGGCTCCGCCCAGCAGAAGCAAGTGTCTTCTCGGGGCAGAGCCGCTCGGCGGGGACGCCTCGCAACGCAAAAAACCCCTCGAAGACACTTGCTCCTGCTGGGCGTAACCCTATTCTTGGGGTCAGCGCTTTTTCTCTCGTCACCGAAGGCGGCGTGGGCAGCGGCTGAGGCAAAAGTGGGTGCTGAGACGGTGGAAGCGGAGGTGCTGCCGCGCGCGGATGCGAAGTTGGAAGAGATTTACGGGGATCTGGAGACATTCGCCGATACGCTGGCCATTATCGAAAATCATTATGTGGATCCGGTCACGCCGCGCAAACTCGTCTATGGCGCGATGAACGGCATGCTCGCGTCGCTCGATCCTTACAGTCAATTTTTGGAGCCGGCGGCGCATGACGCGATACGACAGGAGACAGAAGGCCGTTTTGGCGGCATCGGGGTGGAGATCGCGGTGAGAGAAGGCGTGCTGTCGGTGGTCACCGCTTTGGATGATACGCCCGCGTTCCTCGCGGGACTGCAGCCCGAAGACAAGATCGTCAAGATCAACGGGGAAGCCACCCGGGATTTGATGCTCGATGAGGCTGTGAAGATGCTGCGCGGAGAACCGGGGACAGCCGTGAGATTATCAGTGATGCGTGATGGTGTGCCGCAGATCCTCGAGCTTGAGCTCAAGCGCGCGGTGATCAAGGTTAAGAGCGTGAAGCGCGCCGGATTCATCGAAGATGGAATAGCGTACATTCGCATTACGGAATTTCAGGAGAATACTCCGGCTGATTTTAAGAAGGCGCTTACAGGTCTTGAAAAAAGGGGTTTGAGCGGCCTGATCATCGATATGAGGAACAATCCGGGAGGTCTCTTTCCGGAGTCCGTGAAGCTTGCGGAGACATTTGTTCCCGCGAACCGGATGATCGTCTCCACCAAAGGCCGCACGGCCGATCAGAACGCAGATTACTTGTCCTCCGGAGACGCGGAGCCCAAAGCCTATCCC
>JAGOUK010000189.1 GCA_018061225.1 Candidatus Omnitrophota bacterium
CGCGTGCTTTAAGTCCCACAAGACCGTCGAGCGCGTCGGGCAGCGTATCCGCATGACCTTCAAGCGTAACTGGAAATACAAAATTAGCCGTTTTCTCGACAGAAGAAACCTCCAGGGGATCCATATGCCCGGTGGGCTTGCTGCTGGCTGTGCCCGTATATCCCGCGTCGGCATATGCGACGTGGACCAGCGCATTGACGACCAGGGCGGGTTCGGAGCCATCGACCGCGCCCGTCCGGACCTTGAGCCTTGCGGGCTCGATCACCGCCCAAGTCTCCTTGGCGGTCGTCTTGAACATTGAAGGGGTCATGGCGACCATGTCCGGCATATGCATGGGTTCTATGTAACCGCCGCCGTCGCGTCCCACGGATTTCTCGTATAAGACAAAAGGCTTGGCTCCCGGTCTGGAGGCATCGATATGCCCCTCCAGGTAACGGTAACCGTTGGAATAAACATCTCCGATTCCCTTGTAAAGTCTGGCGTAGAAGGCAAACCCGCGGCCGCCCTGCTCAATAATATCGGCGCCGGCATAAACCAAGTGCCGGTTCGCGGGGATACCTTCCGCGTCCTCGGGATGCTCCACAGCATGATCGAACAACATTTGATAAAACACCGGCGCGGTCATCTTTTCGGTGAACTTGCCGTAGGAGGCCAAACCGGCAAACTGGGCGACCACCGAGAATGGTATCTCTCCGAGTTCGCCCTTACGCCAATCATCCATTAGTTTTTTTACTTCAGGATCGATGACCAAGGCCATAGTCTTCGGATCCTGACTGTAAATGTTGTAATTGGGGTCAGCGGTGATTTGCTTCTCAAGATACTCCGCAACCGATGCCAGACGAACACGCACGACAAAGGGATTGGGTTCGGATGTATCGAGAGGCTTCGCGGGATCGAACGACACCGCCTTATCTTTGACGGGTGTCGCGGGGACTGCCGCGTCCACTTCGGGTGCTGTCTTCCCCTGATTTTGCCCGGCGATGATCTGTTGGTTTCTTGCTTCAATGGCCTCGACGGCCTCATTAAACGCCGCAAGCAACTTCACGCCTGTTTCGGGATTATAAAATCCGGTTTGAAGGAGTCCGTTCTTGGATTGAAAATCGATCAGAGCCGCGCGTGTCTTAGGTCCGTTATTTTCAACATCCAATTCGGACGTCTCAAATTGGCCGTAACCAAGATATATCAGCGCGCCGCGGATATCGGGAATAGCCGGGTGCGAAGCCGCTCCGACCGTAATATCGGTGGGAACAACATAAACGGGGGTCGCCACGATCATCGGCGCGTCGACACCTTCACCCGCGATCGGCGAGGCATCCTTGCCGCCATCTCTGAGCGCGGCTAACGCTTGATTGAGAGCGGTAGCGGTGGCGGTATCGACCGCACCGGTTTCGCCAAGAGCCGTCGGTGTGGTGACGGGTTCTTTGTTCGCGGCTGCGTCCTGATTCAATAACCGTCCTAATCCAACTAGGGGGTTAGAAGCCGAGGTCAATGAGCGGTTGTAAGCCTTTTGAAAATCCAAGACTCCTGCGGTCGTAATTTCTCCGTAAGGCGAATCAGAGCGGCTGGTGACCAGATTATCCTCTGCATAAAATCCAAGCGCGTGCAGCACGTATTGAATATTCTTGCTGTTGGCGGTACGTGTCTGCGACGGGTCTGCCGCCTCCACCGCCGTGATGGCGTCCACGACTTTGGCAGGAGCCGGGCTCATCTTGGGTGCCGCCGCGGTAAGACTGCGGACGGCCGCGGTCTCCGGATTTATGGCGGAGCTCACTCCCTGCTCAGAACGATACCACTCCAAGACCCAGGCCTGGGGCTGCGGCTTAAATCCGGAATTCTCCACCGCCGCCAGCACTTCACTCAATACGGACTGTTGCTTAGCATCGTTCCCGCGCACCAACGCCCACTCGCTGACACAGGAGCCGGAATCACAGGTGCGGTCGGTTTGCTCAAGAAAATCTTTTAGATTTGCCAGCGCCGCCACGCGTGCGGTCTGCGGGGTATCGCCCCGGACCGGCAATTGACGCAGCGCCAGCACTCTGGCCCATAAATGGTGTTGAAAGATCGCATCCGCCTTCGCCGGATCCGCATCACGCATTTCTTTAGCTACTTCAGACGGATCCTTGGTCACCGCTTCGTGCATGACTATGAAGTCCTTTAGAAACGCTTGAAGCTCTTCAGCGCTTTGGGGTGCCACTGCCCGCATCTGGTCCTTCGTTGACGGGATGGATCCGTCCGGGTTCACAACATACCCGACAATCGTCTGAGAGCGCATTTTTTCACGCTCAGTGTCGGGAAGATTCTCCAAAGTGTCCCGGTATTTGCCAAAGGTCTCTTTGTCTTCAAGAAAAACGTCAATCCGGCCCTTCAGCGAAGGGTTCGGTCCGGCCTTTTGGCCAACGAATAAATTAAGAGAGGATGTATTGCTATCCACCACCATCTTATACACAAACTGCTTCAGGACGGGGTCATACAACCTGACGATTGTCCCGGTAGGCAGCTCGGCGAGGTCGCCCGCGGCAGCGCCGTCCGCCAGGTTCGCCCCGGTCCAACTTCTCCCTGCCTTGGTATCCGCATCTTCACGTGCATATTTGGCATCCACTTCAGCGTCACCGCTTTTTTCCTCAGGAGCGAAAAAAGTAATTTGATTCGTCAGCTCGCCTTCACTGGGATCGACCATCAAGAACGGCTTTTTGCCGTCAGATTCTGTCATATCCGGCAGGTCGGACCAACGTGACAACCGAGACAAAAACTTCTCCAGCGCTTCGGGTGTCTGTTTTGCTTCCTGGCCTTCGGTGTACGCTTCAAAAATCTTCAACAGACGATTAGCTTCAGCCGCTGGATCCGCGGCACCGCGGGCGGCGCCCTGAGCAATCGTGATCATCTCGGGTCTTTCG
>JAGOUK010000024.1 GCA_018061225.1 Candidatus Omnitrophota bacterium
CGCCGACCGGCCTGTGTGGGAAAAAATCTGGTATGTGCTGGGCCAGGACGGCGATCCGACACTTTTGGTTTATGGCTTTGCCCTTCTGGGTTCGCCCTGGCTTTTGCTGGTCCTCGGAACCGTTTACATCAACGCGCTGTGGATTTTTTCATGGAAACGTACGACTACTCCTACCTCTTAAGCACGCCTGCCGGGGGGCAATGGCAGCGCATCGGCGCCCGCCGACGCGCGGGTGTCATCGCGCCGCTGTTTTCGATTTTTTCAAAAAAAAGCACGGGTATCGGTGAGATCCCGGATCTGGCGCTGCTGGCGGACTGGTGTGTGCAGACCGGGCAGAGCCTAATCGAGCTTCTGCCGATGCAGGATGTAGGATTCGACTTCTGCCCTTATGATGCCGTTAGTTCCTTTGCCCTTGAGCCGATGCATTTGCGGCTGGATGCGCTCAAAGGAATTCGTCCCGCCGCTTATCGCGCGCGCATTCAGGCGCTGCGAGAAAAATTCCCGACTGGCGGTTCACGGGTCAACTACGAGATCAAAGCTGCCAAGCTCGCGCTTCTCTGGGATATCTTTAAAGAAAACAATCCTGCTGAGTCGGTCACGTTTAAGCGTTTTGCGAAGCGCGAAAGTTATTGGCTCACCGATTACGCGCTCTATAAAGTGATCCGCTACCTTCACATGGAAAAACCCTGGCCGGAATGGTCGGCGGAGCTGCGCGACCGGGATGCGCGAGCCCTCGAGAAGATCAAGGCGGACCATGCGGAGACCCTGCTCTTTCATCAGTGGCTGCAATGGCAGCTTTGGGAGCAGATGCGAGCCGTGCGTGCGGCCGCCGCGGAAAAAGGGGTTTATCTGATCGGTGACCTGCCGTTTTTGGTTTCGCGCCACAGCGCGGATGTATGGGCGCGTCCGTCCCTTTTTAAATTAGACCGGGTTGCCGGCGCGCCGCCGGACTATTTTATTCAGACGGGACAGCGGTGGGGGATGCCGCCCTTCAACTGGGAGGCCATCGCGGCCGATGATTACCGTTACCTGAAGGAAAAGCTCCGCTACGCTCAGGAATTCTACGATCTTTACCGCATCGATCACGCGATCGGGATGTTCCGCATCTGGACCATTCGCATGGATGAACCGGTTGAGAACGGCGGTAAGTACGGGAGCTTCGATCCTCCGGACGAGCGGGATTGGGAGGCGCACGGCAGCCGCATTCTGACGGCGATACTCGCCAATACGCGCATGCTGCCCTGCGCGGAAGACCTGGGAGTGGTTCCGGCTTGTTCCAATCCGACGCTTCGGCGCTTCGGTCTGCCGGGCATGGACATTCAGCGGTGGAGACGTGACCCTAAGGATGAGCGCCGCATCGTGCCGCCCGAGGAGTACCGGACGAATTCAATCGCGAGCCTATCAACCCACGACATGATTCCGGTCATCCGGTGGTGGCGTGAACTCTCCGATCCTGAGCGCGGAGAATTCTCGGCGTATTTTGGGATGCCCGGAGCGGGTCCCGAGCGATCTGCCGAGGCCGTGCGGAAGGCGCTCGAGACGGTGAGTCGAGGCGCCTCGATTTTTTCGGTGCAGTCCTTCCAGGATTGGTTTAGCTGCGGCCTGCCCGCGCAAGAAGCTCAGCTGGTTCGCCCCACCAATGTGCCCGGAACCTTCGATCCCCAAAATTGGTCCTGGGTGTCTCCGTACAGCCTCGAAGACATGACCTCCCTGGGCTTCAATTCCTATATTCTGGACCTCAATCGCGCCTCTTCTCGTATTTAAGCTCGGCTCTTGAGATATCGGTGCGGGTACCTTATACTTGTATACAAATCTAATTAAAACTAAGCACTTTATACATGACAGCAGAAGACAAAAATAAGATCAATCGCCGGTTCGAACGAGCCAATCAGCTCATCATGGTCAACTTCAAAGTTGTCGATTTTGACCTGGTTCTGGGCGATTTTGACGAAGGGTTGACCGCATCATCCGTGGACATCAGCGCGGGCGGCATGATGCTTCGGATGACCGAAAAATTCGAACCCGGCACCATGATGGATCTTAAATTTAAGCTCACCGTAGATAGCTCGGAAATTATCGTTTTGGCTAAAGTCGTTAAGTCCGTTCCGGCGGAGTATGAGGGGATGTACTATGTGTCCGTCGATTATCCGATGATCTCGGATGCCGATCGGGCGACTATTGACCGTTACGTCAAGGAGATCAACAACCGCCGTGCCCAAAACTAAAAAAACCCCCCACGTCTCCCATCCTCACGAGCATCTCAGCGAAATTCAGGCCTGGCTCGCCGAGGTGATGGTCACCGAGCATCCGCACGGGACTGAGGAGCGGATGTATCACGACATCCTGCACAGCGTGGAGCGGATCAAACAGGGCAAGTTCAACACCGTCGAGCTCCGGCTAATTAACACAGCGCTGCGCGAATTGCGCTATTCGATGGCGATCTTTAAGGAATATTACAAGACACCCAAGGCGGCCGTGTTCGGGTCGGCCCGCACTCCGGTGACGCATCCTGATTACAAAATGGCCAAAAAGTTCGGCGCCGAACTCTCGCGCCGCGGATGGATGACGATCACCGGCGGGGCCAGCGGGATCATGGAAGCGGCGATGGTGGGCGCGGGGGCGAAGATGAGCTTTGGGCTCAATATCCGCCTGCCGTTCGAACAGGATGCCAACTTTATCATCCGTTCCAACAAGAAGCTCATGAACTTCAAGTATTTCTTCACGCGCAAGCTGATGTTCCTGAAGGAATCCGCGGCAACGGTGCTTTTGCCTGGCGGGTTCGGCACTTTTGATGAGGGCTTCGAATCGCTGACGCTGGTGCAGACCGGCAAGGCCAAGCCGCGGCCGATCGTGCTGATCGATCATCCGGGCAGCGATTACTGGGCCATTATTCTCGAAGCGCTCAAAAAGACGCTGGAACGCGACCGGCTCATCACGCCGGGCGATCTGTCGCTGATGCGGCACTATCAGAATGCCGAAGAGGCCGCCGAGGAAGTGGTGCGCTTCTACCGCAATTACCAGTCTTCGCGCTTTTTTAACGATCAGTACCTCATCCGCGTCAAAAAACGCGTCACAGATGGTGAGCTAAAGTTCATCAATAAGGAATTCAGGGACCTGTTGGCTAAGGGCAAGTTCACCAGGCTCAACGATATCAAGTTGGATGATGATAAGGATCCCAAGCTGGACCGCATTGTCTTCAACTTTAACCGCTCCGGGTATCACCGCCTGCGCGCACTGATTGATGTTCTGAATTCGTTCTGATGCGCCGGATTCCGCTCCTGCTATTGCTGGTTCTCGCCAGCCCGCCTGTCTATGCCGACCCCGTTGTCGGGGCGGAGACGAATGGCGTGCTGACCTCCTATTATGATTCAGGAAATATCGAGTGGGAGCGGCGTTATCAGAACGGCAAACAGGACGGGGTGACGCGCAAATATTTTGAGAACGGCCGGCTTCAGGGGGAGAGCAGCTTTGCCGAGGGCCGGTTGAGCGGGGTCTTCAAAACATTTTTTGAGAGCGGCGGCCTGGAATCTGAGCTGAGTTATGAGGATGACCGGCTGGAGGGGCCGAGCAAGTTTTATTATGAGAGCGGCGCGCTGAAGCGGCAGGTGAACTTTGTGAACGGTCTGCGTGAAGGCATCGCCAAGGATTACTATGAAGACGGTCAGATCAAGGCCGAATGGAATTACACCAAGGATCTTTTGAGCGGTGAGTCCAGGCTTTATTATGAGTCGGGCATGATGCGGGCCATGGCGATCTTCGAAAACGGCAAGCGCCACGGGCCGCTCAAAATGTTCCAATCGGACGGCCGGCTGCTCGAGGTCCAGGAGTTTGAAGCGGGGAGGCGCGTCAAATGATCCTCATCGAAGTGCACGATAACCCCAACTGTGCCGGATGCGGTCAGATGGCGTTCAATGAGATGGATTCTGAGCTTCGGCCTCTGCGGCAGATCGTGGTGTCGACCGCATCGGGCGACGCGCTATGCGAGGCCGCGTCCGTGGGCGCGGACGGCGCCTTTGGACCGGCGCAGGTTCGCAAAATCGATGACTCGGGGGAAGGGCCGGCCTATCTGATCTTTGGCGGAGAGTGGGGGCTCAGGTTCAGGCGGGCGGACGATACCAGGCCCTGGGATCTCGCGGACAAATCCCAGTGGGGGGAGCCGTTCAAAGTATACGGCATCTCTCCGGACGTGATTTTCTAAAATAATTTTGATGAGGTTGTTTCATCCCGCATGAAAAGGTTTGCTCCGTTTTTAAAATACTGTGTAGTCGGCGTGCTCGGCACCGCGATCGACGTGACGGTGCTTTGGTTGTTGGTCCGCTTTGGCGGACTGCCGGTGCTGGTTGCCACGACAATCTCGTTCACGGTCTCGGTGATCAACAACTTCCTGCTCAATAAGTTTTGGACCTTCCGCAGTCCCTCCTCCAATTACCGCAAGCTCTTCATCAAATTCATTATCGTTTCGATCGGCGGACTGGCGCTGACCAACTTGTGCATGGGCGCGCTCGTGCATGGGGCGGGCATTTGGTATATCTGGGCCAAGCTGATCACATCCGCGTTCGTGCTGGTCTGGAATTTTTTGGCCAACAAGTATTGGACGTTTCGGCATTCACGCGGAGCCCATCACGCGCCGCCGGCCGCCGACTTTGACTTTGCGATCATTGTCCCGGCTTACAATGAAGAAAAACGGCTCGAAAAAACCATTCGGATCATCGCCGACTATCGAGCTCAGGAGGGGTTGAAGGCCCAGATCATCATTGTGGATGACGGTTCGACGGACAAAACAGCCGAACTCGCGGGACGCCTCGCCAGCGAGATCAAGGATCTGGAGGTGGTGGTTTCTGGACGGAACGAGGGGAAGGGAAACGCGGTCAAGCAGGGCGTGCGTGCCGCCCGGAGCCAAAAAATCCTCTTCACCGACGCCGACAACTCGACACCGATTTCGGAGCTCGCGAATCTAAATGCCCGGTTGGAAGCCGTCAAAGCCGATGTCGTGATCGGATCCCGGTATCTCAAGGAGAGCCGGGTCAAGATCAAGCAGAGTGCCGGCCGAATTCTCATCGGCAGGATCGGAAACTTTTTGATCCGCTCATTCATCATAAACGGTATTCATGATTCTCAGTGCGGGTTCAAGCTTTTTACGGCGGAAGCGGCCAAGGATATCTTTGCGCACACGAGGATTAAGCGCTGGGGTTTTGATATCGAGGCACTGGCCATCGCTGATTTGAGGGATTACCGGATCGTGGAAGTGCCGGTGAGCTGGTATGACGCTCCGAACAGTCGTCTCCGGCCCGTACGGGACGCGCTCAACACCTTCGTCGAACTCATCTTCATCAAGCTGAATCTTTGGGGCGGCCGCTACGACGCCGACTAGCCCTTGCCGCATTTCCAATTATGCTTGACTGTGGCGGGGTTAAGTTTAAGCTATTCACTACATATTTGAGCAACCGCTCTTAGATTCCATCCAAGCTTTAGAAAAAGGAGAACGCAGCAATGAGCATCAAAATCAGTTCCGTTGTACCTGACTTTACCGCCTCGGCTTATATGCCCAACGGCGAGATCAAGAACATCAAGCTTTCGGACTACAAGGGCAAGTGGGTGGTTGTGTTCTTCTACCCGCTGGACTTCACCTTTGTTTGCCCGACGGAGATTCAGGGATTCCATAAGCAAAATGGCGCTTTTAACCAGGCCAATGCTCAGGTCCTCGCTGTTTCGACCGACAGCGCTTACTCCCACAAGGCGTGGGTTGCTAACGGACTCGGCAAAGTGGACTTCCCGATCATCGGAGACACCAATCATGAAGTCAGCCGCTTGTTCGGCGTCTTGATCGAGGAAAAGGGTATCGCGCTTCGCGGAACCTTCCTCATCAATCCCGAAGGCCGCGTGGTCAGTTCCACGGTGAACGAACTTTCTGTCGGCCGCAGCGTCGATGAGACCTTGCGCACACTTGGTGCGTTCCAAACCGGCGGTCTGACGCCCTGCGAATGGAAGCCTGGTCAGAAGACTCTATAATTTTTCAATACAGGGAGATTAAGCTATGAGTTTTTCCAATCCTTCATTTGATCTTTCGATCGCCAAGGCGAGAGAGTCTGCTTTTTTTGCCGGAGTGTATCGGTGGATGGCGGCCGGCCTCTTCATCACGGCCGCTTCGTCATTCGCGGTGCTGGCTTATCCGCAGCTGATCATCGCGTTGTTCAGGAACCCGTTCCTTTTGATCGGGCTCATGATCGCGCAGGTCGCGCTGGTGATGTGGCTTTCGGCCAAAGCATTGGCGATGCCGACCGGGCAGGCGATCGGTCTCTTCTCCCTGTATGCCGCGCTCAATGGTCTGATCTTTGCGCCGATCCTGGTCGTTTACACAGGCGCTTCGATCGTGACGACGCTGTCTGTGACCGCGGGCACATTCATCATCTTCAGCGTGTATGGGTATGTGACGAAGAAGGACTTGTCATCGATCGGCAGCATTGCGATCGTGGGCTTATTCGGGATTATCCTGGCGACCATCGTTAACATGTTCATGAAGAGCCCGATGCTGGATTGGGTGATCACCTATCTTGGTGTGGGAATCTTCATCATCCTCATCGCCGTGGATACCCAGCGCCTCAAGGCGATCTACCAGTCCGGTGCCGTCGACGAAAACGCCGTCGGCCGCCTAGCCATTCTCGGCGCTCTGATCGTCTACCTCGACTTCATTAACCTCTTCCTGTTCCTGCTCCGCATCTTCGGACGCCAGCGCAACTAGCCTCTTTTCTCTTACGAGCACAAAAAACCCTCAGCAGGCATAACCTGCTGAGGGTTTTTTGTGCTTTTCAGCAACCCAGCCCAATTACGAGCTGGATCAATACGATCCTAAGCGAGGACTTTTTTGCTGAGGATTTGGAAGTTGGAGTCGAAGGTGTAGACGATCGGCACGCCGGTCTCGAGGTTGAGTTCGAGCACCTGCTCCTTGGTCAGTTTGTCCAGTTCCATGACGATCGAGCGGAGCGAGTTGCCGTGCGCGGCCACGATGATATTTTTGCCCGCCTTCAGATCGGCGACAATGTATTTGTCAAAGTAGGGGAGCGTCCGGGCGGCGGTGTCCTTGAGACTCTCGCCATTGGGCGGGGCAATGTCGTAGCTGCGGCGCCAGATCTTGACCTGTTCGTCGCCAAACTTCTTGGCGGTCTCGGCCTTGTCGAGGCCCTGCAGATCACCATAGTGCCGCTCGTTGAGCGCCTTGTCACGGGTTACGGGCAAGTCCGGCTGTCCGGAGACTTCCAAGGCCAGCGCCAAGGTCTTCTGGGCCCGCTGCAGATCCGAGGTGTAGGCTTTGTCAAAGCGGATGCCTTTGAGCTTGGCGCCGGCCTTTTTGGCCTCTTCTTCACCCAGGGGGGTCAGCGGGACATCCACCCAGCCGGTAAACTTGTTTTCGAGATTCCATTGGGACTGACCATGGCGGAGAAGGACTAAAGTGGTGGACATAGCATTTCCTTTTTTATAACGGGTTGGACGTGAAAGGCTTCATTATAGCCACTTTTAACCGAGGCGCAAGCGTTGAAAAAAGTGGTATTTGACAAAGGATGTTAGTATTTGTTATATTTATACAACCCTGGATAAAGGGAAGCTACTACAGACTAAGGAGGAGACCCCATGGAATTCGCTACACAACTCAAGGACGCGGTCTACGAGCCGTTTCAAGCATTGCTCATGAAAGTGGTCGACTTTGTGCCGACGCTGGTCATGGTTCTGATTATTCTCGTTCTCGGCTGGGTGGTCGCGATGGCGCTCGAGAAAATCGTCGTCAAGTTCTTGAAGCTCGCGCGGCTGGACTCCGTCAGCGAAAAGTCGGGCGTGGCCAATGTGCTGCTCAAGGGAGATATCCATAGAACACTCTCGGAGCTCCTGGGCGTTATCATCTATTGGATGTTCATGTTGGTGGTGATACAGGCAGCCGTCAATGTGCTCGATCTCGAGATCGCGGCGGGGCTCCTTAACAGTGTCATTCTCTATATTCCGAATGTGATCGCGGCCATCTTCATCCTGGTGCTGGGTATTTTCTTCGCCTCGGTACTGGCGACCATGGTGCGCACAGCCGCATCTAATTACGGCATCTCACAAGCGAAAGGTCTGGCCAAGCTGGCTCAGGTCATCGTGGTGATCTTCTCGGCCGTTGAAGCGCTCAAGCAGCTCAATCTGGACGTGACGATCTTCACGATGCTCATCCAGGCGGTGGTCTTCTCGCTCGCGTTTGGCTTCGCGCTTGCGGTGGGTCTCGGCTGCAAGGACCTCGTAGGCCGTTCGGTGCAAGAGTTCGTCGACGGATTCAAGAAGTAGTCCGGGCATATCTCACTAAAGAACAGGGTTATGCCGCGGGCATAGCCCTGTTCTTGTTTCCGCGGGAGAATCATGAATCTGAGTTTTTCTCGTAAGCGTCTGGGGCTGGCGATAACCGGCGCGGCCATCCTGCTGCTCCTTGCCGGCTGCGGTGATGAACCGGACCGGGCGGAGCTGGACTTGCTGCTGCAGGAAGACCCCATGTTCCACGAGCTGGTGAGAACCAAGGTGAATCTGGAAACCCAGATCAGCGGCATCCACAAGGAGCTCGCCGCTCAAAAAACCTCCCTCGATGAAAAGATTCAAAAGCTCCGCAGCGACTACGATGCCAGCCGCCAAGCCAAAGAAAAAACGATCGGCGAATACGAGGCGCTGGTCCGTAAGCAAAGAGCCGACTTTGCAGCGAGTTACGACAAGTCCCGCGAACAGCTCCAGGCGCGCAAGCGGATGCGAGCGGATATCGAAAAAGCCATTCGCGAAGGTCAGAGCGTTCTTGATAAGAAAGAAAAGCTCGCGATCTCTCCCAAAGAAACCGCGGAATGGGAAGAGCGCGTCACCAACCTTCAAGTCCGCATCAGTCCCCTCGACGCGGAAATCTCCGCGCTCGAAGCGCAGGTTTCTCTCAAGCACAAAAAGCTCAAATACCTCTAAAGTAAACTCTCCGCATCCGATACAATATCCGGATGCAATTTAGGACTGTTTTTCCATCCCGCAAAGCATTTGACCGCCTCCGCCGCGCCGGCCGCGCAGGCGTGTCTTTTGTTGTGAGCCGGCCCTGCGAAGGCACCGCCCGCGCGTTATTCGAGACGACCGCCCGCGCGTCCCGGCGGCCGCTGCTTTTGGAGTCCTCGCGCACTGCGGCGGGATCGGGGCGGTTTTCTTTTATGCTCGCCGAGCCTTATGGAATTTTTCAATCCAAACAGAACCGCTGGGCGTATGATCGTCTCGGAGGCGCGGGGACGGGCCGGTCCCGCCGTGCTTCCGGGTCGGGGGATCCTTTGACGGCGCTCAAGCGGCTGCTTCCCAAGCGCTCGTTTGAAGCCGGCTGTCCGCTGCCGTTTGCGGGCGGCGTTGCCGGTCTTTTTGCGTACGAGCTCAAGGACCAGTTTGAGCGATTCAAAGTACAGGTTAGAGACCCCTGGGGGATACCGGACCTGGACCTTGGATTTTATGATCAGGGACTAGCACTGGATCATGAGTCCGGGAGGCTCTGCGCGTTTAGGGCTTTTGCCCCCGAAGCGTTGAAGCGTCTGTCGTATGAGACATGTGCCGCGATGACGGCCCGCGCGTATCAGGCGGTTGACGGCGCAACAGGGTCGGCTGCGCCGCGCGCGGCAGCATCGTTCAGCGTCCGTAGGATCGGCAATGCCGATGCGGCTCGGAGCAATTTTGTGCGCGCCGTCAAAAAAATTCGGCAGCACATTCATCAGGGCGACGTGTACCAGGTCAATCTCTCTCAGGTCATTGAGTTCGCGTTTTCGGGCGACGCGTACGGGCTGTATCTCCGTCAGGCCGGGCTAAATCCAACCTCGTTCGCCGCCTATGCTGACTTCGGAGACTACCAGCTCGTCTCAGCTTCACCCGAACGGCTGGTGCGCGTGGACGGCCGCCGCGTTTCCACGCGGCCGATCGCCGGAACGCGGCCCCGGTCGAAGAATGCCCGCATCGACCGGAGTCTGACGGCCGAGCTTCTGCTGAGCCCCAAGGAAAGGGCTGAGCATGTGATGCTGGTGGACCTTGAGCGCAATGATCTGGGCCGTGTCTGTCGGCCGGGCTCGGTCCGGGTGGACGAGCTGATGGCCGTCGAAAAGTATTCGCATGTGAAACATATCGTATCGAATGTGACGGGTCACCTGGCAGAAGGCCGTGACGCCTGGGATGTGATCCGGGCGGTGTTTCCGGGAGGAACGATCACCGGCGCTCCCAAGATACGGGCCATGGAGATCATCGGACGCCTCGAGGGCCGTGTGCGCGGCCCCTACACGGGATCCATCGGATACGTGGGGTATGACGGCAATTGTGACCTGAACATCGTGATCCGGACGCTGTGGATGCGCGGACGAAGGGCCTATTTGCAGGCCGGCGCCGGCATCGTCGCGGATTCGGATCCGCAGAAAGAATATGAAGAAACGCTTCACAAAGCGGCCGCCTTTTTGGATGTCCTGGGGCTCCGCGCCCCGGACGGTCAAAAACACCGCCGCGCTGCCCGTTGAATTTTTAGGCGGCCCATCCGTCTTCGAAACGATACGCGTTTATGACGGCGCGGCCGCCGGATCGCGCGAGCATATCCTGCGTCTTCGCGGCTCCGCCTGCTCATCGGG
>JAGOUK010000025.1 GCA_018061225.1 Candidatus Omnitrophota bacterium
TTCCATGCGTGTCTGGCTGGATCCGGACCGGATCGCCGGACTCGAAATGACCGCGGCGGATGTGCTTCAGGCCATGCGCGGACAGAACGTTCAGATCGCCAGCGGTACGCTCAACCAGCCTCCCGTGCCGACGCAATTGGCGTTTGAACTCAACGTGCGCACGCAAGGCCGTTTAAAGACGCCTGAAGAATTCGGCAATATCATCATCAAGAACGGCGAGGACGGCCGGCTGGTCCGCCTCAAGGACGTCGCGCGCATCGAGCTGGGCGCCGAAAGTTATTCGACGCGCGGCTATCTCGGAAATAAACCCGCGATCGCTCTCCCGATCTTCCAGCGCCCCGGAACCAATGCCATCAAAACATCCGAAGCCGTCTCGGAAAAGATGAAAGAATTGGCCCGCAGCTTCCCTCAGGGATTGAAGTATGAGATCGCCTACAATCCGACGAATTTTGTCGAGGAGTCCATTCACGAAGTCGGTCACACGATATTTGAAGCGATGATCCTGGTGGTGTTGGTTATTTTGATCTTCCTTCAGTCGTGGCGCGCGGCGCTCATCCCGATCCTCGCGATCCCTGTTTCGTTGGTGGGAACGTTCGCGGTGATGGGAGCGATCGGATATTCGCTCAACAATCTGACGCTGTTTGGCATGGTGCTGGCCATCGGTATCGTGGTCGACGATGCCATCGTGGTGGTTGAGAACATGGAGCTCAACATGGAGAAGGGTCTGGCGCCCAAAGAGGCCGCCCGCAAGACCATGGATGAGGTCGGCGGCGCGCTGGTGGCGATGGGCCTGGTCCTGGTGGCCGTTTTCCTGCCGACGATGTTCATCAAAGGCGTTTCGGGGCAGTTCTATAAGCAGTTTGGCGTGACGATCGCGGTGGCGACGATGATCAGCGTGGGAGTGTCGCTGACCCTGAGTCCGGCACTAGCGGGACTCCTGCTCAAGCCCAAGGGGCACGAGGCCGAGGAGCCTCTCTCAAAGAAACCGGGATGGCTGAGACCCGTTCACGCGTTCAACCGCGGCTTCAACGCGGGTTTGGCCAAATTTACGGGCAAGTACACGGCTTTTCTTAAGACCTTTTTGCGGATGGGCGTGATGGCGATGATCGTGTATTTCGGTGTGCTGCTCGTGACGGGGGTTCAGTTTAAGACGGTGCCGACCGGATATATTCCCGCTCAGGATCAGGGGTACTTCATCACGGTGATACAGCTTCCGCCCGGCTCATCTTTGGCGCGAACCGATGAGGTCATTCAGCGGTCGATCAAAAAGATCCTGGAGGTCAGAGGCGTTGAGAACGCGGTGGCCTTCGCGGGCTTTGACGCGGCGACGTTCACCAATGCCTCCAACGGCGCGGCCATATTTGTGACGCTCAAGCCTTTTTCTGAACGTCACAAGCTCAAGATAGAACATTCGGCCATCTTGGCGGACCTGAACATGGCCATGGGATCGGAGCAGAGCGCGTTCGCGGTGGTGATCGCTCCGCCGCCTGTGCGCGGCATGGGAACGTCCGGCGGATTCAAGATGATGATACAGGACCGGCGCGGGAGGGGATTGGAAGTGCTTAAGGATTCCGTCATGGAGCTCATGATGGCCGCTAATCAGGACCCGGCGCTGCGCAATGTGTTCAGCTTTTTTAACACCAGCACGCCCCAGCTCTACTTTGACATTGACCGCGTCCGCGCCGAAAAACTTGGCGTGCCTGTCGCGGAAGTCTCACGGGCGCTGGAAGTATTCCTGGGATCAGCCTTTGTGAACGACTTCAGTTATCTCGGGCGTTCGTTCCGCGTGACCGCTCAGGCCGACGCGCCCTACCGTCTGACGCCGGATGACATCACCCGGCTGCGGGTGCGCAACAAACAGGGCCAAATGGTGCCGCTGGGCTCGCTGGGCGTGGTCCGGAACATCACGGGCCCCGCGTTGGTAGCGCATTACAACCTGTATCCTGCCGCGGCGCTTCAGGGCGACGTGAAGCCCGGCCGGAGTTCGGGAGAAGGTTTGGAAGCGATGGAACGCCTGGCCAAAAAAATTCTGCCGGACGGTATTTCTTACGAATGGACGGATGTCGCGTACCAGCAAAAGCAATCGGGCAACACGGCCGGTGCCGCGTTCGTTTTGGCGATGGTGTTCGTGTTCCTTCTTTTGGCCGCGCAATTTGAGAGCTGGACGCTGCCCCTGGCCATTGTCATGATCGTGCCGATGTGTCTCTTGCCGGCGATCGCGGGCATCTCGCTCGCCGGGATGGACAATAGCATTCTCGTGCAAATAGGCCTCATCGTGCTTGTCGGTCTGGCCAGCAAGAATGCCATTCTCATCGTAGAATTTGCCAAGCAGCTGGAAGATCAGGGGATGGGCCGGTACGAGGCCGCGCTGCAGGCCGCTCAATTACGGCTGCGCCCGATACTCATGACGGCCTTTTCTTTTATTCTCGGCGTCATCCCGCTGATGTTCGCCAGCGGCGCGGGCGCGGAAATGCGCCGGGCGTTGGGTACGACG
This sequence comes from Candidatus Omnitrophota bacterium, assembly GCA_018061225.1. Classification (GTDB taxonomy): domain Bacteria; phylum Omnitrophota; class Gorgyraeia; order 2-02-FULL-51-18; family JAGOUK01; genus JAGOUK01. The sequence goes on from JAGOUK010000025.1 coordinate 2,495, forward strand.
GTGTTTAGCGGTATGTTGGGTGTGACGCTGTTCGGCCTGGTGCTCACGCCGGTCTTCTATGTGATCTGCCGCGGGCTGGGCGCGTCCGCGTCAGCGTTGTTCTCCAAAAAATCCGGCTAATGTCATGAATAAGGAAAATCTTGTGAGCCTGTTCAAAGAAAAATGCATGCGATCGGCGGCGGTCATCGGAATCGGCATCCTGTCGCTCTGCGGCAACGCGTCCGGAAACGACAGCCGCACTCTCGTGAACCCCGCCAGTAATGAAACGACCTTTCATCAGGCGCCCGGCCCGGCGTCCTACACGGATCAAGAACCCGTTGCCGCTTGGTGGAGCGGGCTGAAGGATGAGTCTCTGACGCGTCTGGTTGAGCAGGCCGTCGCTCACAATCTGGATCTTCAGATCGCCGTCACTCAGCTGGAGAAATCGCGCGCGTATCTCACCGAGACGGGGGCTGACCGTCTCCCCACAATAGACAGCGGCGCGTCGTACGCTCGTCAGCGGCTGAGCAATGAGGGGATCTCGGGCCCGGCGGCGCAGCGGTCCGTGAGCTTGTTCAACGGCGGATTTGACGCGTTTTGGGAGCTGGATCTTTTTGGCCGGGTTTCCGCGCGCGTGGACCGGGCCCGGGCGCTGAACCGACAGGCGCTCGCGGATCTGCGCGCGATGCAGGTAACCGTGACCGCCGAAGTGGCCCGTGTTTATATCGAATTGCGCGGCGCGCAGTACCGTCTTCATATTGCCCGGCGCAACGCGGAGAATCAGGAGAAGACACTGGGTATTACGGATCAAAAATCCAAGGCGGGTCAAAGCACCAATCTGGATGTCGCCAGGGCCACCGCTCAGCTTGAGTCGACACGAGCGCGGCTTCCGGCACTCGAAGCGTCCATCGCCCGTTCGATCCGCCGCCTCAGTGTGCTCACCGGACAACTGCCGCATGCCTTAGAAGAAGATCTCGAAGAGATGCAGCCCCTGCCGTCCGTGCCGATGTCGGTCGATATCGGCGATCCGGCGACGCTAATCCGCCGCAGGCCGGATATTCAACGCGCCGAGGAGGCCGCCGCGGCCGCTTTGGCGGGCTACAATATCGCCGCCAGCGAACTCTACCCACAGATATCCTTCAGAGGCGCGCTCGGCTTCACGGCCACGACGTTTGGCCAGTGGTTCTCGGCGGGAGCTCTGCGCGGGACGGCGGAGCCGACGCTCGAGTGGAGGCTCTTTGATCTGACGCGTGTCGTGTCGCAGATGAAGCAATCCGATCAAGACGCGCGGGCGAGCGTTAAACGGTACGAAAAAACCGTTCTGGAAGCCCTTGAGGAGATCGAGAACGCTCTGACGGATTTTTCCAAAGAACAGGAACGCATGGCCAGCCTGAAACTGGCGGAGCGCTCCAGCACGGAAGCTTCTCATCTCGCGCATATGCGCTTTGAGGCCGGACTCGACAACTTTTTGGATCTGCTGGACACCGAGCGGACACAGCTCTTGTCGGATGACGCGTTGGCGGTGAGCGAAACCGCCACCGCGCTTCAGTTGATCGCCATCTACAAAGCCCTCGGCGGCGGCTGGCAGTTTGAGGCCAAAGCGGATATCGCGTGATCGCATGAAGCAGCTATTTTTCATTCTGATAGTGGTATTGCTGGGGTCGTTCATGCCGATCCAGGGGAGCATCAATTCTATGCTGGGCGGAATGGTCAGGCATCCTCTGATCGCGACTTTTGTTTCTTTTGCCGGGGGGATGATCCTCTCGATCCTCGGTATTCTGATCTTTAGGCCGGCATTTCCGAGTATGAATCAATGGACGGCAATGCCTTGGTATGTGTATACGGGCGGCGCGTTTGGATTTGTATTTGTAACTGCCGTTCTGACGATCTTGCCGCGAACGGGAGTTTTGCTCCTCGGAACCGGGCTCATCGTCGGTCAGCTGCTGTTTGCCTCCATGATCGATCACTTTGGATGGTTCGGCGTGCCGCTTCGTCCTTTCACGGTTTTTCGCCTGATCGGCGTGAGCTTTCTTCTGACGGGCCTCCTCTTTATCCATAAAAGCACCTAGTCCATCGTCATGGAGCCCATCAACCAAACCAACCTTTCCGAAAAAATCAAAGCCAGCGTGGATCTGCTCAATTACCTGACAGATCATCCGGAGGTATGGGTGGATCTGCCGGCCGAGGAACGCGCGGCGCTGGAAAAAGTATCGGGCCGCATCGCTCGTCCCAGTCCGGAAGAATTGCGTTTGAGGCGAAACCGGTACACCAAAAGTCTCCGTCAAAAATCCCTGCGCCAGGACCGGCAGGCCCGCGCCTCCACGGGCATCCGGGCGGCGCGTGACACAGATGTTTTTATCGCGCCGGAACAGTTGCCGGGGATCGATGCGGCAGCTTCACTCCAGAACGGCGAGCTTAATTCTACGCGCAGCTGTTATGTGTGCCATGCCGGGTACAACAAGCTTCACTTTTTTTACGATTCGATGTGCCATAAGTGCGGCGAGCTCAATTACAAAAAACGTTTTCAGACGGCTGATCTGTCGGGCCAGGTTGCTCTCATCACCGGATCGCGCTTAAAGATCGGGTACCAGGCAGCGCTGATGATGCTGCGGGCCGGAGCGACAGTCATCGCGACGACGCGTTTTCCGGTCGACTCCGCTATGAGATACGCGCGCGAAAAGGATTTTGGCGGTTGGAAAGACAGGCTTCATATCTACGGGCTGGACCTTCGGCACACACCCAGTGTTGAAATATTCTGCAATTTTATCCAGCAGCGGTACGATCGCCTGGATATCCTGATCAACAACGCGGCGCAAACCGTCCGGCGACCGGCGGGGTTCTACGCGCACTTGATGGCTAATGAGAAGCTGGCCCTTTCGGATCTTCCGGAAGCAACGCGGCAATTGCTCCAGAAATACGATGACTGCAAGAGAGAGCTTGTGTCGTATTCGACATCCAATCTACAGCCCGTCGATGCGCTAGCCATCAGCTGGATGGGGAAGGCTCCGGGGATAGGGCTGAGAGCCTCCGCGGCCCTTTCTCAAATCCCGTATCCCCATGACCATTCCCTTAAAACGGAAGAAGTGTTTCCGGTAGGCAAGCTCGATGTGGACCTGCAGCAGGTGGACCTGCGCAAAACCAACAGCTGGCGTCTTCGTCTCGGTGAGATCGAAACGGCGGAGATGTTCGAGCTGCAGCTGGTGAATGCCATCGCCCCTTTTGTTCTGTGCAACACATTGGAACCGATGATGCGGCGGGACTTCACGGGCAAAAAGCACATCGTCAACGTCACCGCGATGGAAGGGAAGTTTCACGCGACTAAAAAAATAGACCGTCATCCTCATACCAATATGGCGAAGGCGGCCCTTAATATGTTGACGCACACCGCCGCCGGCGGCCTGCTCAAAAGCGGCATCTATATGAACGCGGTGGATACCGGATGGGTGACGGATGAGGATCCCGCTCATCTTTCGAGGTTTAAGCAGGATGTGCATGACTTTCAGCCGCCCTTGGATATCGTGGACGGGGCGGCGCGCGTGTGTGACCCATTCTTTGACGGCATCAACACAGGTAAACATTGGTGCGGTAAATTCTTAAAGGATTATTTTCCTACCGATTGGTAGGTCTGCTACGGGTGTTCCTTTGACAGAACATCAAGCCTTAACCCTGATATTGACTAATTTGCATTAGGTCTGTGATGTGGGCGTTTCGATACCGCAGACATCTAATACTCAATAAGAGGGATGACTCATGAAAAAGAATACACTCGTCGCTTCACTCGCAATCGTGTTAATGGGGTTGGCCGGAACGGCTCAGGCGGAAATGTTGACCGGTAAGGTCGCCAGCATGGATCAGAAAAACAACTCCCTCACGCTGACGTCAGAATCGTATACCGCCAGCTCAAGAACTCGAAGATAGGTCAGGCGATGACCGTCGACGCGGAGCAAAGTCCGGTAACCCGTAATTGGAAGGTGATGTCCGTGGGCGGATCAACGGCGGCTGCAGAAAAGCAAATGACGCAAGCGGACGGCAGCGCCATCACCGGAGAGGTTAGGCAGGTGGATAGCGAAGCGAACTCCATCGTCTTATTTGCCACCGGTCCGTCCGGACAGGCTGGAAATATGACGATTGTCTGGGACAATGGTCTCAAGCAGCAGATGAAGCTTGAGAACGCAAAGGTGGGAGATCAGTTGAGCATTCTCGCCAACCAGAACATGGTCACGCGTAACTGGAAAGTGGTGTCGATCGCCTAAGAAGCGGCCAGCATCAGAGCGATACGGTCTAAAAACCCCCGCAACAGCGATGTTGCGGGGGTTTTCTTTTGCTTCATAAGCATTTGGCAGAAATCGGCAGGCTGGTGTTTACCAAGCCGAAGGCGCCTTCAGGCGCTGCGGACGGACATTTGGCGGATAGGATTCAGGCAGAGTTTTATTATTTTTCTGATATCGATCATTTTAAAGAGATCAACGACACCTTCGGCCATTCAACGGGTGACCAGGTTCTCTTGGAATTGGCGGAGATCTTAAAAAGAAGCTTCCGAGAATCGGACATTATTGCCAGGATCGGAGGAGGTGAATTCGCGGTTGCATTGACGGATTGCAATAAAGAGACTTTGGATCTTGTCAAAATACATCTAAAAGAGAATATCAACGATCACAATCAGGATATTAAACCCGCATCCTATCGCGCCTGGCCTGGGAGATGCTTCCTGTAAACCTAACAACCGACTGAGTCTGGAGGAGATCCTCGGGCAAGCCGACCGTAAGATGTACGGTGCGAAGCAAAATGGGACCAATGGCAAAAATCTAAACGGGTCTCCAGGGGATTGCCGCCATACGTAATCTTATGTGTATAATTGCTTCTGTGAATCTATTTGCGATTCGGAGGAATTATGATTTTCTTTGCATACTTTGACCCCGGTTCGGGCGGATACCTTTTTAGTTCGATCCTCGCCTGGGTCGGCGGCGGACTGGCTTTGGGTTCCGCGCTGATCATCCATTTTTTTAAGAACGTTCTCGTAAAACGGGCGGCCGGGCTCTGGAAACGCCGGCGCGGTCTGGTCCTGCTGATCGCCTCGGTGCTGCTGGCCGCCGCCGTCATGGCGGGGATGTGGATCGCCCGGCACCCGTCCTCGCATGGGGGATTGGTCCCGATCCCGCCGGCCGCTGATGTTTCCTCATGAATCCGGCTCGAAACACACGCATTAAGATCGCCGTTGCGGCCCTTCTGATCGCCGCGCTGGCCGGCTGGGGGTTCGCGCATTGGTGGTCGAACCGGGATCGGTTCAGATTCGACCCTTCGAAAGCGGGGGCACATCAGTATGATCCGGACGCCTCTTACCCAGGATACAACCTCTATTTGGGCAACTTGTACGACGCCGCCGGCAAACTGGTCAAAAAATGGTCCCGGACCGAGCTGGGGGTCATCGACACCAACGGCGATTACTACGCCCAAAACCACATCAACGGGAAAAAGTGGGGACGCTACACCTGGGACGATCAGGTGATCTGGGAAAAAAACTTCTCGATCCACCACGAAATATGCCTCACACCTCAAGGCACGGTGATCACGTTCGCCAAGGAAGTTCATGACTACCAGGGGAAGAAGAATGTCGAATTCGATGTCATTCTGGAATTCGACAAAAAGGGCGTCCGGTTGAGCCAGTACTCGACCTGGGAGCATCTCAGTGAGCTTCAAAAATATCATCGGCCACTCAAATTATCCAATAAGCCGACCCCCAGAGACCCGGTCGTGAGAGAAGCGATCAGAAGAAATAATGTCCGTGGAGTTTATGACTACTACCACCTGAATTCCCTGAGCATCGTTCCCGAAACGCCTCTGACGGGAACGCACCCGGCGTTCAACCCGGGGAATTGGCTGATCAGTATGAGGCACGGCAGTATGCTGTTCATTCTGGACGCGAAGACCAAAAAAGTGCTGTGGAGGGCTATCCACAAACAGGTGCCCGGTCATCTCGAAGGCCCTCACACGCCGACCATGCTTCCGAACGGGAATATCCTGATCTTCGACAATGGCCGTTACCGGAAATGGTCCAGAGTGATCGAGCTCGATCCGATGGCGCTCAAGGTGGTCTGGGAATACCGCGCGAAGGGTTTTTATACCGAGACCCAGGGGCAAGCCCAGAAGCTGCCCAACGGAAACGTTCTCGTCACCGTGACCGAAGACGGCCGCGCCTTTGAGGTGACGCCTGACAAGCGGATCGTCTGGGAGTACTACTCGCCCCAGGCGTTGTATCAGGTGTTCCCCCAGAAGACCCCGGAAGACGAGAGTGTTTCTAAGGAATATTTTTACCATGATCTTCTTGCCGGCGGCGAGCCCGGTCCCAAGGCAGCCCCGGGCCGCCACCGGCCGTTCTACCGGATGACCCGTTACCCCAAGGACATGATCGACCGCTTCCTCGCCAAACCCGCCGTGACCGCCGCCGCGGACGCAGCCGCGGAATGAGCTTTTTGGATCGGGTCCGGCAGCATCTGAGGGATCTGGAAGGCGGCTTCGATCCTGAGCTTTCCGGTGCCCGTTCATTGGACCGCTCCAGGGTCTCCGAAGGCGTCAACCTCTTTGACGGCCGCTTGATGGATATGGACGGAAAGATCCTGAAGACCTGGAACAGCGCCTACTTGAGCCTTCTGCTCCCCGACGGCCGATATGCCGCTCAAGCTTCCTACGAGTCGAAGCGGTGGGGTCTCTACACCTGGGACGACGAGGTGGTCTGGGAGAAGGACTTCGCCATCCATCACGACATCGCGCTCACCTCCCGCGGAAACCTGCTTACGCTGACCAAAGAGGCAAGGCCTTATAAAGGCAGGCTGGTGGACTTCTGTGTGATCGTCGAGTTCGATCCCGAGGGCCGGGAGACGGACCGGTGGTCGACTTGGGATCATCTAAAGGAATTACAGTCCTTTCACCGGCCCCTGGAGCTAGACCGGCCCAAGATGTTTTTTCTTCCGGAACCGCCTCACCGTAAGCAATTGACACCCTGGGGCGGCAATTTTGATTACTACCGGATCAATTCGATTCAGGAGCTTCCCGAGACGGAATTGGGGCGGATGGATTCAAGATTCCGAGCGGGCAATTGGCTGATATCAATCCGGCATGGGAGCATGCTTTTTATCATCGATCGGACTCGCAGGAATGTGGTCTGGAAATGCATTCACCGCGATGTCCCGCAAAATCTGGAGGGACAACATTCCGCGCGGATGCTGCCGACAGGTCGGATACTTCTCTTTGACAATGGCCGGTACCGTGGGTGGTCGCGGGCGATTGAGATTGACCCGATAACATTGAAGATTGAATGGGAATACAAAGCCGATGACCTTTTCTCATTATCTCAGGGGTGTGTGCAGAGACTGCCAAATGGAAATACGCTCATCACCGTGAGTGAGCGGGGGAGGATCATCGAGGTCGCCCCCAATGTTCAAGTAGTGTGGGAATATCATCATCCCGAGCAACAGAACGCGGCCAATTCGCTGCATCCAGAAAATTACGGCAAGCGTCAGTGGATCTACCGCATGGTTCGGTATCCGCAGGGTTATTTGAATTTTAACCCAGGATGACGCGGATCAGGCGCTTGGCTTGATCGTCGGCCAGGGGGATTCCGTCCGACGGATTGAGGGTGCGGCCATTTGCTGTTAGGGTCTGCGCACCACGTGAAACATGGGACGTGTTTTCTACCTGTATCTCATATCGCGTGGTGCCGTGAAGAAATGACAGTTCGAACCCCGGCCATGAAGATGGGATGCCCGGGTCCATGAACAGTTCCACCTTGTAGCGCTGGATATCGGTTCGAGAAGCGGCTGTCTGTGTGCGCGACAAAGGCCCAGGCCACACCATACACACGGGGCGTTCCTTTGAACACCCCCTCAGCAAGTTTGGGGAGACCCTGGTAGAACTTAGGAGGAAGATCGTCATGAATCTCGAGGATTTGTTCTTCGATGACGTAAAAATTGTCGACGAACCATTCGGCGGCCGGCGTGATGGAACGTTCGTCGCGGATATTTTGAGTGATGCGGCGGTGGGCTGTGCTAAGG
>JAGOUK010000026.1 GCA_018061225.1 Candidatus Omnitrophota bacterium
CCGCGCAGGCCGTCCTCGGCGATCATTTTTTGGAATTCACCGCGCGCGATCATGCCGCGCTGAATGTTGTCGTACCAGATGCTTTGGCCGAGTTCGAGAATGGATTTGAGCCGATTCTGTGACATGTGAAACCTCTCTGTTTTACCCGCCGGACCGCGGCCGCCTGGACGCTAGAAGCGGTTGAGAAGCTTCTGGGCGTGGTCGATGACGTTTTGGGTGGTGAAGCCGAATCTTTCGAGTGCAATGGGAGAAGGGGCGGAAGCGCCAAAAGTGGTCATGCCGATCACGGCGCCGTCGAGTCCCGTCCATTCATGCCAACCTTGAGTCGAGGCGGCCTCGACGGCCAGGCGGGTGGTCACCTCGCTCGGAAGAACGCTTTCGCGGTACTCAGGGCTCTGCGCGCGAAAAAGTTCCCAGCTGGGCATGCTCACGACGCGGACGGCGACGCCCTTTTCTTCAAGGGCCTTGCGGGCGGCGGAGCAAAGGTGGACTTCGGAGCCGGTGGCCATGAGGATGATGTCGGGCGTGGATTTGGATTCTTTTTCGAGAATATACGCGCCGCGTGAGACGCCTTCGGGCTGTGAAGCTGCCCCGGCCAGGAAGGGCACATTCTGTCTCGTGAGAATGATGGCACAAGGGCCGGCAACTCGGTCCAGCGCCAAAATCCAGGCAGCGCGTGTCTCGTTGGCATCCGCGGGACGGAGCACGGTCAAATTAGGGATGGCGCGCAGGCCGGCAAGCTGTTCGATCGGCTGATGTGTCGGTCCGTCTTCACCCAGACCGACGGAGTCGTGCGAGTAAAGGAAAATGGTCGGGATCTTCATCAGCGCGGCAAGACGAACTGACGACTTCATGTAATCCGAAAAAATAAGGAAGGTTCCACAGGCCGTGATCGGACCGCCGTGCAGCGTCATGCCGTTGGCGATCGCGCCCATCGCGTGTTCGCGGACGCCATAATTAACGTTACGGCCTGTCGGCGTTCCGGACGAGAACGCTCCGCCGCCTTTGATCGTCGTGTTGACCGAATCACTCAAGTCCGCCGATCCGCTTAAGAGATTAGGAAGCACGGCGGCAGCCGTGTTGAGCACCTTGCTGGAAGCGGCCCGTGTCGCGAGCGCGCCGTCTTCGGGCTTAAATTGCGTGATCGCCTGCGTCCACCCCTGAGGCTTCTTGCGGCTGAGCCAGCTGTCAAATTCTTGGACTTGTTCGGAATATTTGGCCGCATAGGCGGTCTTCAGCTTCTGCCAACGGTCCTGAGCTTCCCTTCCCTTTATAGAAGCCTTGGCGAATTCTTCGCGGGCTTCATCGGGGATATAGAAAGACGCGTCGGGCTGCCAGTCGAGAGCCTGCTTGGCTAGCTTGAGCTCTTCAGCGCCAAGCGGGGCACCGTGGCTGGAATGGGAATTTTTCTTGTTGGGGGCGCCGTAACCGATCGTCGTGCGGACCATAATGATCGAGGGTTTGGTTTTTTCCCCTTGCGCCTGACGGATGGCCGCTTCGATCGCGGTCAAATCTTCATCGCCGTTGGCGACTCTGAGGACCTGCCATCCCATGGCTTCAAAACGGCCTGCGGTGTTTTCGGTGAAGGAAAGGTCTGTTGTGCCGTCGATGGTGATGCGGTTGTCATCATAAAGGCAGATGAGCTTACCGAGTTTGTGATGCCCCGCCAGCGAAGCCGCCTCGTAAGAAATGCCTTCCATCAAGTCGCCGTCGCCGCAGATCATATAAGTGTAATGATCCACGATCTCTGCTTCGGGCCGGTTGAACCGCGCGGCCATGTAGCGTTCGCCCATGGCCATTCCGACGGCGGTCGCGAAGCCCTGGCCCAGCGGACCGGTCGTGGTTTCGACGCCGGGTGTATGGCCGTACTCGGGATGGCCCGGGGTCTGAGAGCCCCATTGACGAAAATTTTTGAGATCGTCGAGCGAAACACCGTAACCCGTGAGATGCAGCAGGCTATAAAGGAGAGCGGACGCGTGCCCGGCGGACAGGACAAAACGGTCGCGGTCCGGCCAGCTCGGATCCGAAGGATTATGCTTGAGAAAGCGCGTCCACAGCACATACGCCATAGGCGCCATGCCCATGGGGGCGCCGGGATGGCCGGACTTGGCCTTCTCGACCGCGTCCGCGGACAATAACCGCATCGTGTTGATGCAAAGTGTATCGAGCTGTGTGGTGGTTTGGTTCAAAATTCTTCCTTTTTGTGTCCCGTAAAAGACGATAGTTTATCACGACACCTTCCGCCGTCAAAAAAAATAAATCAGTTGGGTGTATAATGACCCGATGAATCCCCTGGCTGATCTCCTCAACCCCGCTTCCACCGCCTGGACAGTGCTCATCCTTTCGCTGAGCATCGCGACCGGGCTTTGGCTTGGAAGTTTCCGGCTGGCCACGTTTAAACTCGGCGTCGCGGGCGTACTTTTTGCGGGACTCATCTTCGGACACTTCGGACTGGCCATTAATCATGAGATCCTGGAATTCGCGCGCGAGTTTGGATTGATCCTTTTTGTTTACACGATCGGCGTTCAGGTCGGGCCTGGGTTTTTTGCCGGGTTCAAGAAGGACGGGGTGCGGCTCAACGGGATGGCCGCGTTCATCGTTCTGAGCGGCTCGCTCGTCACCGTGCTGGTGAGCCGTTTCTTAAAAATTCCCTTTGAAGCCGCGGCCGGCATGCTCTCCGGCGCGACGACCAACACGCCCAGTCTCGCCGCCGCGCAGCAGGCTTTGCGCGATCTGCACGGCGCCGACGCGCAGACGACGCTTACAGGGATGGGTTATGCCGTCTGTTACCCCTTTGGTATTCTCGGGATCATCCTCACCATGGTCATTGTGAGAAAAGTATTTAAGCTGGATCCTGAACAGGCTGCGCTCGACTACACCAAGCTCGACCGGGCATCCATGGCCAAGATCGAGACCATGGATATCAAGGTCGAAAATCCCAACCTGGCTCATATTCTCGTCAGCGAAATCCCGTCCACCAAGGGTCTGGTGATCTCGCGCATTCTTCATGACGGACATTTGCACCCCGCACTGCCGGATACGCATGTCCAGCTCGGGGACTCGCTGCGCGCGGTCGGCCCGCGTGAGAGTCTGGACGCGCTGCGCATGGTCGTCGGCAGCGTCACGAAGATCGAACTGCGTGAATCCAAGGGCAAGTTGGTGACAACGCGCGTCCTCATGACCAAGCGGGATATGTTTGGCAAAACGATCGCTGAGCTCAATGCCTACCATTTTGGCGTGACGATCACGCGCGTCATCCGCACCGAGCTCGAATTCGCCGCGACCCCCGAAACGCGGCTGCAAATGGCCGACGTTCTTGTTGTCGTCGGACCGGAAGACGCGGTGGCCAAGTTTGCGACTCGGGTCGGTAATTCCGTCAAAGACCTCTCTCATCCGGACCTCATCCCTGTCTTCATCGGCATCACACTCGGCGTGATCCTGGGTTCTTGGCCGTTCCAAATCCCAGGCGTTCCCGCGCCGGTCAAGCTCGGGCTGGCAGGCGGACCGCTCATCGTCGCGATTTTGCTCAGCCGTATCGGACGCGTAGGATCCTTTGTCTGGTACATGCCGCCCAGCGCCAATTACATGCTGAGGGAAGTGGGAATCGCGCTCTTTTTGGCGTGCGTGGGTCTGAAGGCGGGCGGAAGATTTGTGGAGATCTTGGTGAGTGGTCAGGGCCTGATTTGGTTTGCCGGAGGAGCGTTGATCACGCTCATTCCGCTGCTCATAGCCGGACTCTGGATGCGGTGGAAATATCAGACCAATTATCTGACCATTTGTGGATTGCTCGCCGGCAGCATGACCGACCCTCCCGCGCTGGCCTTTGCCAATCAAATGACTTCTTCCAACGCCCCGGTCGTCGCCTATGCCTCGGTCTACCCGCTGGTCATGGTCCTGCGCATCCTCTGCGCGCAGCTGCTCGTAATCTTCTTTTCTTAACGGGTCTGGACGACAGCGGCAGGCCGGGCAGCTTCTTTGCTGCGCCGGTTTGAGCTGAACGCGTAGGGATCAGTGCCGATCGTGCCGACCAGGCTCTCGCGGTATTTGGCGGAGTTGATCTTGGTCAGGACATTATTGGCTTCCGCGAGTTTGATCAGGATCTGCTCCCGCTCCGACTCCGAAACACGGCTGGTTCGCTCGGATAGACCGGTCAGGTAATCCACATGAGATTGGTATAGCCGGCCGTCATTCGCCTGCTTCAGATCCAGCCGCTTTTGATACCACGCGCTCGTAACGATCTGCTCCCGTTCGAACATGCGCCGAATATCCGGGTGCATGATGGGCTTATCCTCATAATGGCCGTGCGCCATGATATGCAGCAGCGCCTTGAGCGGCGGACAGGCAGCCTCGACGCTGCCGTCATTGAAGTAATGTTCGGCCACGCGCCGGTACGTGATCTGAATGTTCTCGATTCCTTCGACGAAGGCATCGGCGTCCTGAAGCTCGGGCCTCAGCATCTCCAGCGTAAAAACAATGTTCGGGTTATTGAACACCCGGCCCAAAAACGCGTTCACAAAACGCTGCGTGATCCGGTAACCCAGAATGTTCGCCTCAACCAGCTTACCCTTGTGATCAAAGTTCTCCACCCGCTCCAAATAACCGTTCTTGATCAGGTAGTACGGATCCTGCTCCTCGGCCCGCATGCGGCACCAGATCTCCGGCACCAGGAGCGAGATATCGTGATCCACCCGGTATTTGGGACCGATGTAGCTCGCGGCGGATGAAAAACCTCGGCATCCGGTCAGCACCAGCGACAGGAACGCATTGTTGAGATCGATGATCGGCGGCAGCGCGTTGAAGGGACCCTTGGTGAGAGCGCCTTCCGAACCAAAGCCCGTCGTCGAGGGGGATTTGCCCGTGAGTGACGAGATGAAGTCCATAAAAAGTTCAGGGAGCTCCTGAAAATGTATCGGGTTGTAGACAGCCAGCGCCGGAACCCCCGCCTTGGCATCGGGCGGGTTGTTCCGCCGACCGGGCAACACCGCGTTGACGGGCTGATATAGGGGCTTCTCTGCCGTGATCAGCCGGCGCAGCCGCGCGGCCACCTCCGCGATATACACCGACCGCGGATTCACGTGATCGGGGCGCCTTTGGAGGTAGCGCGGGTTCTTGGTCGGCTTGCCGTCCACGATGCGCGAATGCGCGGAAGACACCACGAATTCACCTGAGCCCGCCTGCGACGCAAAGTCCGAGAGGAGCTTGCGCATCGGTTCGGTGAAGCGGTCAAAGCGGACGACGTCCTGCGTGAGCTCACGCACGGCCTCAAACTTGAGCGGTTCAAAATTCGAGATAAAGGTTCCGGCGGTCGCCAGATCGGTCTCGGCCTGCTTGTCAAACCCGCGAACCACGGCGTCGTCCGGCCGTTGGAAAAGGTAATTTTCGCAATTACGAATGATCTTAACGCTCGGGTTGTGATAATCGGCGTTGAGATTCTCCAACGCGGACGCGGGCACCGTCACCGAAGCGGTGATGTCGTCGGCAAACTGGATCTTGTCCGCCGCCGAAAAGTCCGTGCGGACGCGGAAGATTCGCCAGGAGCCGTCTTTTTCGCGGCCGACGCGGAGATAGTTGGCGATCAGCTTGCGGTTCTTAAACTTAAGCTCATGCCCCGGATGACCGTTGACCAGATCGACCGAAAAACGGCTGCGCCAGTCACCGCCCCATTCCGCCTGATAAAATCGCTTGAGACAGAACAGGATCTCCTTGATGTAGTCGGGGATCGACTGCAGCCAGGTGTTGTACTCGTCCGTGTGTTCTTCGGAAACGGTAAAAAGCTTGATCACCGACCCCAGCGAACGCTCGGGCGAAAGCGCCGGGCGGCTCGGTCCCGACTTCTTCGGGGCAAACGCGGGCTTAAAACGGCCGGAATAATCGCGCTTGAGCAAGACCTCGACCGCGTCCATATCCTTATTGAAGTCCGCCACGAACACCGGACCTTGTATCATCGCGTCGACAATCGACTTCGAAATTTCGGATTTGCCGCCGCCGGAGACGGTGCAGGGCTTATGACACAGCACGCCCTCGGGCACGGTTCCGATCAGATGCCAGGCGTAACCTCCGGTCTGTCTTTTGATGCGCACCTTGTAGCCGGACGGCAACAGATAGGTATGCCCTGCCAACAGCTTGATGCGGGAAGTTTTGCCGGTCTGATTCCACGTGATCGACTGTTCCTGCAAGTTGAACTTCGCGTCGCCGGGGACCAGCACCACATCCGGATGCCGTTTGTCGATGGCATGCCCTTCGGGCATGAGCTCCACCCCCTTGCCATAGATGCGCAGCGAATCGGCAAAGGTGTTGCGGCTGCGCGACATATGAGGCTCGAGCGTGAATTCTTCTCCCAGATCGTAAGTGGCGAATGCCAGCGCGCCGCCCGAATGCTCTTCTTCGCAAAGGCCGTAGAGATTGGCGGCATAACTGATCTGCGTCTTCACTTCTTTCTTGCAATACCCAAAATAATTGTCGGCGATCACGGTGACGATGACGCCGCGCTCATCGCGGCAGGTGATCTTGAAGGCGCCGCCGTCGTTATAAAGCTCCGCGGCATCCTTCCAGCACATCCCGTCGCGGCGCTGACGCTCGGTCGCCTCGTCATAATGCGGCAGCCCCAGATCCTTCTTGAGCATCTTGGTTAGATGCGGCGCGAGGATGACACAGCCCGTGTGGCCGGTCCAATGTTCGGGGTCACGAGCCGCGTCGTTTTCGGGGACATATGGATCGCCGCCGTTGCCGAAGATCGTTTCGACGAAGTCCAGGTTCGAAACAAGGTTGCCGGGGACAAAAAAACGGATTTCCATGCGCTTTTCGCTGATAAAGCCAGGCACTTCCGGGCAAACCAGCGGGCGCAGCAAAAGAGACACGAAGAGCTCTGACGGCTTGGACTGCGCCGACGTGAACGGCAAGCGCATGAGTTCGCTCGGAGGATTGAGCGCCGCCTGAAACAGCCGTCCAAACACGGCCTTGGGAACGGATTTTTTATCATCAGGGATCGGCAGGCCGCCGTCCGCCACGTGAAACACGCCCTGAGTGGTGCGTCGGTCATTGCGCGGATTGTGCAGAACACCCTGGCGTACGCGGTAAGAATCGATGATGGCCGAATGGAATTCATTGCTTCCGATGGGGATCGACATGAGGCGCGCCATGCCGGGCCGTCCGAGGATAAACGCGTTCGCGGGCAGACGCAAGTTGCGGCGGGCGTCCTCCGGAGCATCCGACAGGTAATCCGCGAGAAAATTTTCGATGCGCTGATCGGCGGGGCTCGAAGCATAGTCCATGAGGCGGATGTGTTCCCGGTGGCTGCGGAATAAAGGGTCGGCCAGCTTCAGGAGCTCCGACTCGTCGTTCGTTTGATCGACTTCGTAGCCCAAAAAATTAAGCTTCAGCCGGATATAATCGGCAAGCTGCTGCGGCTGTATGGGGTCAGTGTTGGCGGCGGTCATATAAATACCTCGTTGACTAAAAAGATTGTGTCCTGGATGCCGGTGCTCACGGCGGGGTCGGGCCTGCGAGACAGTTTTTATTATACACCCACCAAACCGCTCTCCGCATGGGTAAAAACCCTACCGCTTATATTATGCGGATCGGCCGGATTGCAGCAACGCCAGGGCCGTATCCGAGAGACGTTTGGCCAAGCGCGCGCCCATTTTGACAATCGAGACTTTTTTCCAATCGCCGATGGCTGCAATTTCCCGAACCCTTCCCTCTCTCAGCATGTTGGCCTGCTCGGCCGTGAGGCTCTTGTTGCGCGTCAGATGGCGCAGAAATTCCAAAGTAGGATCACCTTCCCGAATCGGAGATGATGACGATAGCGCTAATTGCAGAATAAGCACCGCGTCCGGTGACCTCAAGCCTTCGTCCTGCGAAATCACCGCGCCCGACAAACCACGCATTGACAGACTATCCCCGCTCAAAGCCGCGGCCTTGGCTTCCGAAACGGTCAGATCGCCGATCACGTGCGCGTCCTCAGGAAACACTGATTCATCATGCGCGTGATTCTCAGTCAAGATTGATCGCGCGACGTCAAAATGTTTCCGATCTTCCTCTGTCCACTGAACGGAGGCAGCTTCATGAAGCGGTACACCCTTATACGTGAAGCGAATATGCCAATTTTGATCCCGATTTTCCTGCACGGCCGCCGCTAGGGCGATCAAGAACTTCACATAAACATCAGCGGCCGACTTGATCTGATCAGGCGCACTTTGGTCCCAATAGCGCGCGACATCATGAACCACATACCGGTCATCGCCAGACTGAATCAACTCAGCCACTTCGCCAACCACCTCTTCGAACGACTTGTGGTCCTCTGCGGCTGACGGCGTCACAGCCGGCTCCGCACGTTCTGACACGTGAATTCGATGAAAGGGTTGATCGATGCGGATGTGTGCCAATGGCGTTCGGGACCGGTCCGCGCGCACAGCGAAGTCACGCACCTGCGGCCCTTCGCGGCCGGCATCTTTCCGTCTGGCTGAGACGATCACGGCAATACGCGCGCCGGAGGATCCGCTGGGCAGCGCCCAGGCAAACTCTCGATCGGTACGGATCCGGCTCAATGTCAGCTTGTTCCCGGCAGATACACGATGTTCCAAATCCAAACCAACCAGATCCGGCTCAGATGCGCGCCTCGGCAGCAAACCAGCCGCTCCCACCAATCGCGGAACAGTTGTCCGCTCCGCCATCCGCGCGCCGGAGGGAGGCGTCGGACCACGCCGGTTGAGCACCGGCTCCGAGGGATCAAAACCGGGAAGAATGCGCTGAAACGGAATCGGCTGCTCAAATTTCCGCTGAGGATACTGAGTTCTAAAA
Source organism: Candidatus Omnitrophota bacterium (assembly GCA_018061225.1). Classification (GTDB taxonomy): domain Bacteria; phylum Omnitrophota; class Gorgyraeia; order 2-02-FULL-51-18; family JAGOUK01; genus JAGOUK01. The sequence continues at coordinate 8,800 of JAGOUK010000026.1, forward strand.
AATTCAACTTCGCTCAACACATCGCGGAAAACATAAGGCTCGGCCCACCGAACATCTTTGGGGTGTCGGTTCAAAATGGTCAGCAGCCGAGTCATGCCGATCGCGGTACTCGTGAGATAAATCCCCTCACGGCGCCGGTGAGACATATTCGCGGCAAAGCTCGCGACCTCATTGTATTGCTGGCCGTCAATCCGCACATCTGCCTGGCCGCCGAGGTTGGAATCTTTTTCATTAATGAAGATCGCCGGGTCAATTTCGAACTTGATACCGGTGTCGGGATACAGGCGTTTCAAGATTGTCTTGGTTGCTCTTAAGCGGCGTATCCTCGCCGGGATCTCGGCATATTTTTTCGTTAAATTAGTTTCTTCGTAAGGCAATCCATCGATCACGCGGCGCACGAACCTGGTGATGAGCGGCTCAAGGCGGCCGGCCTCCTCGAGCGGGCGAAGAGACTCCGACAGCGTAGCCTTGGCCAAGGCGATGCGATCCGGGTCGCCTGAGGCGCGCGCCTCTGCCAGCGCGTTAAAAAGCGGTCTCAAACGGCGGATCTCCGTCAGATTGAGACCTGCAATTTCCAAAGTCCTACCCACGATTCCCCAGTGATCATTCATGCGGATGCGAATACCCGAGTCCGGGATCCCGATACTTCTTAGCGTTTGAATTAGGTGTGTGACCGTCCAAATATCCATCGCCTGCTGCGTCTGATCATTGGGATTACGGGCGTAAGTCTTCACATCCATTTGGCCAAACACGGTCTGCCGCCATCCGTCGGTCAGCCGGGCGGGGTCTTCCTTACGCAATTGTGGTTCGAAGCTTGTGAAGGCGATCGGACCCCCGCCAAAACGATCAAGCACTCGCTCAACGCGGCGTAATTGTTTGGGCAGCTGAGAGCTGTCCGCAACGGTCGATGTGTGATACCGTCTGACCTTATCCTTGTCCATTGATTCCGCCCGAATCCAGTCCAACCCAAAGTCAGCGTAGGTTGGATCATCGTCGATAGGTGAAACGTGTATGGTTCCCTTGGGAAGAGCCGGAACAATGTACTGCGTGTAATAGTCGTACTCTCTGTTAAATACATCGGCTTTAAAGCGGTTAATGTCTTCCAGGATGTGACTCGTCGGCTCGCCTTCAATATAGATGCGTCCCGCTTCCTCCGGACCCATGACGTCCACGCGGCGCCTGAGCCGGTCCAACAACCGCGGGCGAAGCGGCATTGGCACATTGAACAGATCCCGTACTTTATCCTGCAAATGCGTGAGGTTAAATCGGTCCTCATCCACAAAGCTCATCGGGTCTGATTGAATCGCTAATTGCAGGATCTGAACATCCTCGTCATCAAGCCATTCGCGCGCATAAGCGGAACCCAGCAGTCGGGCGGCCTCCTCGGCGAGAATTCGCACGGATTCGCTCTCCACTGGCAGTCCCCCCGTCAGATCCTGGGCGGCCGCGGCACTGACTCTCATCAGCTCATCGTTGGCTTCTGCGCGGACTGCCATGCCGTCCGCCATCCGCGCGCCGGATCCGGTGAGCAGATCGAGGGGTGTTTCGGGGTCGGTGAGATCGGTCAGATTGAGGACCGTGTCCAAGGCCCCGTTTTTGATATGCGACGGGGTCAGCCCCGGCAGCGACGGTTCATCCCCGTCCCAAAAACGAACGGTGCTGTCGGCGAAGCGGTGTGTCTGATAT
>JAGOUK010000027.1 GCA_018061225.1 Candidatus Omnitrophota bacterium
AGCGGTGAGTGCCCGCCGACTCGACTGTTCGGCTGACCGCCCGGCGGACCTTTATTTGGAAGGCAGTGATCAGCACCGCGGATGGTTCCAGTCCTCGCTGCTTTTGTCCTGCGCGGTGAACGGCACGGCGCCGTTCAAGTCGGTGCTCACGCACGGCTTTGTCGTCGACGGACAGGGGAAGAAAATGTCCAAGTCGGTCGGCAACGTGGTTGTCCCGGAGGATGTGATGAAGCGTCTCGGCGCGGACATCCTGAGACTCTGGGTCGCGTCCTCCGATTATTCCGAAGACATCCGCGTGTCCAAGGACATCTTTGACCGTATCGCGGACAGCTATCGCAAATTCCGCAACACGATTCGCTTCATGCTGGGTAATCTGCATGGCTTTGACCCCGTCAAGGACGCCCTGCCCGCGGCCGAACTGCTCGAGGTCGACCGTTGGGCGCTCACGCGGCTGGCCGCGCTGATCGAAGAAGCGGAAGCCGCCTACGAGGCCTCGGAATTCCACAGGGTGTACCAGTCGGTCTATCAATTTTGCGTCAAGGACTTGTCGGCAGTGTACTTTGATATTCTCAAAGACCGCCTTTATGCAGACCCGAGCGCTTCGTTGTCGGGGCGTTCGTGCCGCACGGTTCTAAACGAGATCTGCACGGCGTTGATTCGGATCTTGGCGCCAATCCTGCCGTTCACATCCGATGAATCCTGGTCCTATCTCCCGGCTCTCGATGGACGTGAGGCTTCCGTTCATCAGGCTTTGTGGCCAACCAAAACGCTGGCCGCCCGGGATGCCGCACTCGAGGCCAAATGGTCGGGCCTGCTGGAGTGGCGGGACAAGATCCTCAAGGCGCTCGAGGACAAGCGCGAGCAAAAAGAGATTGGTAATTCCCTGGAGGCTGAGGTAGAATTGCACGTTTCTCGGGGGCCCGAATACGACAAATGGGCTCCGGAACAAAAAAATTTGGCTCAGGTGGTACTCGTATCTCGCCTGAGCGTGGTTGCTTCCGACTCGTTAAATCTCGTTCAGGTCCGCAAAGCTCCCGGCGCCAAATGCGCCCGGTGCTGGATCTGGTCCGAGGAGGTCGGGCGTGGACTTGAACATTCGGATTTGTGCCAGCGGTGCCAAGCCGCGGTGAAAGGATTGACCCCATGAAAACTTTTACTGAATCCGACCTCAAAGCCTTCAAAAAATCTCTCCAAGAGCTCCAGTTTCGCCTCAATGAAGGCATGGACCGCGTCAAAGGTGATACGCTCAACAAGTCGAGCAAGGATTCCTCGGGAGATTTGTCAGGCTACAGCCTTCACATGGCCGATCAGGCCACGGATAATTATGACCGTGAATTTGCTCTCAATCTCGCCGGAAATGAGCAGGAATTCCTTTATAAGATTGACGAGGCGCTCAAGCGCATCGAAGAAAAAACTTACGGCGTTTGCATCGAATGCTCCAAGGCCATCAATAAGAATCGGCTGAAGGTCGTTCCGTTTGCCGAGTATTGCATCACTTGCCAAGAGGCGCAGGAAAAAAATAATAATCCGCGCCGCCGCTAACCGCGTGTCCAGTCGCCGCGTCTTCTGGTCCGCATTCGCGGCCGCCGCGGTCTGGATCCTCGACCGGGCCTCCAAAGCCGCCGCCGTTCGCGGCTTAAGTTCTTCCCAAAGTGTTTCCATAGCAGACCCATGGCTCGCGTTCACGCTTAATCACAACACCGGAGCCGCGTTCGGTCTAGGGGCGCATATCCCCGGCGGGTTAACGATTTTTGCTACCATCCTCACTCTTTTTTTGGCATTTTGGTGGCTGCGCTCAGTGATGCGCGGGCAGGGGCCGGCGGTTGAGACCTTGGCTTTGGCGCTGATCCTGGGCGGTTCGGCCGGGAACCTCTTTGACCGGTATTTTTATGGAGCGGTAATCGACTTCATCGACTTCAAGGTGTGGCCGATCTTTAATGTCGCGGATATCGCGATCACATCCGGCGCCGTCCTTTGGGCGGGCCGTGTCATCCTCGGAAAGCGGGAAGCTGCCTCATGAGACCCGTGGTATTTAGCTGGGGACCGCTCACCGTGTATTCGTACGGCTTGATGATGGCGGTGGGTTTTTTGGCCTTTTTGGCATATATCCGCAGGGCCGCTAAGGCGGGCGGCATCGACCCCGAGCTCGTCACCAACACGGCATTCGCCGCGCTCGTCGGAGGAATTATCGGAGCGCGGGTGCTTTTTGTGATGCTGGACTGGGACTATTTTGCAGCGCATCTGATCGAAATGCTTTTTTTGAACCGAGGCGGTCTTGTTTGGTACGGCGGGTTTGCCGGAGGAATCGCTGCTGCCTACCTTCATGCAAAGCATCGGGGTTTGAGCACCGCCCAAGTGTTTGATATATTTACCCCGCCGTTGGCTTTGGCGCAGGCATTTGGCCGCGTCGGCTGCTTTTTGAACGGCTGCTGTTATGGCTTTGAAGCCGGACCGCCTGTGGGCGTTTGTCTGGCGGATGGGATGGGCTGCCGCTTTCCGGTGCAGCTCTTAAACACCGCGCTTCTACTGGCGCTGTTCGCCGTCCTGCATCTCTGTCTGAGGCGGGTATCGCGTCCGGGCGGATTGTTGTGGATTTATGGTCTCGGGTACGGCATGATTCGATTCTCGACTGAGTTCTTCAGGGGGGATCAGACCGCAGTCTGGTTGGGTCTTTCGCTTCCCCAGGTGATGTCCTTGGGGTTAGCGCTGATATCTGGCATTATGCTTCTCCGCCGCCGCGCGTTAAAAGGAATGGTTTTATGAAAAAATTCAACAAAGCGAAGAAGTCCTCAAAATCAGCATCCAAAAAACCTGCGCGGTCGGTAAAAAAGATTTCTACGCGCAAGCCATTAGCCGCTAAACCCATCGCCAAGTCCGCTGTTCAACCGCGGTCAATACCGGCCAAGACTCTCACGATGGTTTGCGACCAATTTGACGCGGGCCGACGCCTGGACCAATTTGTGACCGCGCGCTCCGGAGACGAGGCTTTTTCGCGCAACACGGTTAAAAAAATGATACTCGAGGGCTCCGTGGCCGTGAACGGCGAACTTTGCGCTGACGCGGACCGGGCTGTGAAGGAAGGGGACCGGGTTGAGATCCGGGCAGAGCGCGCCCCAAAGGTTCAGATGTTGGGTCAAAAAATCTCCTTTGGCGTGATCTATGAAGACGCGGACCTGTTGGTGGTGAATAAGCCCGCGGGACTCGTGGTTCATCCGGGCGCCGGGAATCATGACGGCACGCTGGTGAATGCGCTGATCGGTTCCAAGCGTAAGTTATCGGATGTCGGCGGCGGAGATCGCCCGGGCATTGTGCACCGGCTGGATAAGGATACCTCCGGCCTTTTGGTGGTCGCCAAGTCCAATAAGGCGCACCGCGCGCTAGCCAAAGCCTTCAGCTCCCGGGAAGTTCACAAGGAATACACCGCGATCGTGCAGGGGGTGATCGACCGAATGGAGGGGCGAATTGACCAGCCTGTCGGCCGCGATGCGCTGCAGCGGGTTAAAATGACCTCCTTAAATCCTCAGCATCCCCGCGAAGCGACCACTCATTACACCGTTGAGGAAAAATTTAGGCAGTCGACTTTGGTGATGCTGCATCCGGTGACCGGACGGACGCATCAGATCCGCGTGCATATGACTTTTTTGGGTCATCCGGTGATGGGCGATCCGATCTATGGCACGGCCGACGGTCAGCGTCTCGCGCTGCATGCGCGCCGCATTCGATTTGATCATCCGGTCACCAAGGAGACGGTTGAGTTTGAAGCGCCGCTGCCGGCGGATTTTTTAAAACGTCTTAAGGAGGAGCGCGCCAAGTGAAGGGGAAGGGACAGACCGTTGTTATCGGCCGCCAGAAGGCTCTCAAGCTCACCGCGGCGCTGCCCGGCGACAAATCTATCTCGCACCGTTCTATGATGATGGGCTCACTAGCTCAGGGCGTGAGCCGCGTCCGCAACTTTTTGACTTCGGAAGATTGCGAAAATACAGCTAAGATCTTTGAGGCGATGGGCGTACGTATTGAGCGCAAGGCCAAAGATCATCTGGTGGTGCATGGGGTGGGGCTGAAGGGGCTGCGCAAGCCGTCCAAAACACTTTATTGCGGCAATTCCGGCACCACCATGCGCCTCATGAGCGGCATTCTCGCCGCGCAGCCGTTTGACACCCGGCTCGAAGGGGATCCGTCGCTATCCGGCCGGCCGATGAACCGCGCCGCGGCGCCGCTGACTCTGATGGGCGCGCGCATTGAGGGCCGCGGAGAGAAGCTCACCGCTCCGCTGGTGATTCATGGAACCAAACTTAAAGGCGCGACCTACAAGCTTCCGGTCGCCAGCGCTCAGGTGAAGTCCGCGGCGCTTCTGGCGGGACTGTTCGCGGAAGGCCCCACTACGGTCATCGAAAATATCCCGACCCGCGACCACACGGAACGCTTTTTTCGCTTCACAGGATTGGATATTAAAAAGTCCGGCAAGCGCATCACAGTGCGTTCGGGCCGCGACCCCAAACCGTTCAATATAGAGGTTCCCGGGGATATCTCAAGCGCGGCTTTTTTAATCGCCATGGGGCTGCTTGTTCCGGGATCCAAAATGAATTTGAAGCAGGTTTTATGGAACCCCAGCCGTATCGGCATCGTGCGGGCACTTAACCGTATGGGCGCGGGGCTTAAACCCACGCGGCTCAACCGCCGGGGTCCTGAGGTGACTGCCGACTTCACCGTGACGCATCGCGCGCTGAAGGCGGTAACGGTGAAGCCCGCTGAGGTGCCGTCTTTGATCGACGAGCTTCCGATCCTGATGGTCATCGCGACGCAGGCGAAAGGCAAAAGCTGGTTCCACGGAGTCGAAGAACTCCGCGTCAAAGAAACGGATCGTGTCGCGTCCATGGTCGATCAGCTTAAGGCCATGGGGGCTCGCATCGGTGTTCGCGGCAATAGTGTGTGGGTCGACGGCCCGACACCCCTTCACGCGGCGCCTCGTATTAAATCCTTTGGCGATCACCGCACCGCCATGAGCTTCATCACGGCCGGAATGATCGCCGACGGTCAAACGCGGGTCGATGACACGGCCTGCATCGCCACCAGCTTCCCCAATTATTTTGCGCTTCTGAAGCGCGCGGGTGTTCGGCTGAAGCTGAGCGCCTCTTAATCCCTCCGAAATATAATCGAAACCATTCTGGGTTATACTCGGGATGTGAGATGAGTTCGATCCGGGCTTTTCCCCAAACCTGACGGAGAGGGATGGAACAGGGTATTTTTAAAAACTACAAAGTCCAGGGCTTCCATGACGAATACTTCACGGGGGACGCGAAGCCCCGGGAGGCGGTCCGCGCGTTGGTCGAGGCCATGAGCGCATTGCCCGTCAAAGAACTTTTGGCCCGGCAGGCGGCCGCCGAGAGTTCGTTTTTGAACTCCGGCATCACTTTCACGGTCGGCGACGGCCGCGGGGGCGGTGTGGACCGCATCTTTCCGTTTGATATCATTCCCAGGCTGATCGAAACCGCCGAGTGGTATCGTCTCGAAAAGGGGCTTAAACAGCGCATTCAAGCCCTCAACGAATTTTTGACCGATATTTACGGGCCCCAGCGTATTTTAAAAGACAAAGTGATCCCCGCGGACATCGTTCTCTCCGGCAAGCACTATATTAAGGAATGCGCGGGTTTCGCGCCTCCTCAGGATATTTGGTGTCATGTGACGGGGACGGATCTCGTGCGTCACAAAGACGGCTCTTACTACGTGCTCGAAGATAATTTGCGCTGCCCTTCCGGCGTTTCTTACGTGCTCGAAAACCGTTCAGTGGTCAAAAAGGCTTTCCCTCAGTTTTTTAAAAACTACGCGATCGAACCGGTGGAGAATTATCCGGAAGAGCTGCTCGGGGCGCTCAAGTACATCGCGCCGCAGAGCCGGACGCATCCCCGCGTGGTGGTGTTGACCCCGGGGGTTCACAATTCCGCTTATTACGAGCACTCGTTTTTGGCGCAACGAATGGGTGTGGAATTGGTCGAGGGGCGGGATCTTATTGTTCAGGACGGCTATGTGCATATGAAGACGACGCGCGGACTCGTGCGCGTGGATGTGATTTATCGCCGAGTGGATGATATTTTTCTGGATCCGCTGGTGTTTCGAAAGGATTCGATGCTTGGGGTCGCGGGTCTGATGGGAGTTTATCGGGCCGGCCGCGTGGCCATCGCAAACGCACCGGGCACAGGGATCGCGGATGATAAAGTCGTATATAAATTTGTGCCAGAGATGATCCGTTACTACCTCAGCGAGGAACCGATTCTCAACAATGTCCCGACCTACCTTTGTTATTACGACAAAGAACGGGATTATGTGTTGGATCACCTGGAAGAACTTGTGGTTAAGCCCGCGAACGAGGCGGGCGGTTACGGCATGTTGATTGGCCCTGCTTCCACAGCCGAAGAACGTAAAAAATTTGCCGCGCTGATCAAAAAATCTCCCCGCGATTATCTCGCCCAGCCGACGCTGGCGCTGTCGCGGGTGCCCACGATAGTCGGACGGCATGCTGAGGGGCGGCATGTGGACTTGCGACCCTACATCGTTTACGGCCGAAACATATATGTTATGCCGGGCGGCCTGACCCGGGTCGCGCTTAAGCGGGGGTCTCTGGTCGTGAATTCGTCGCAGGGCGGGGGCAGCAAGGATTCCTGGGTGCTGCGCCGAAAGGAAAGCTTCTAATGCTGAGCCGTGTTGCCGAATCTATTTACTGGATGCAGCGTTACCGCGAGCGCGCGGAAAACATCGCCCGCCTTATCGACGTTAATTTGTTCCTTAATATCGACGCGCCCGGTGATGATCGCCAGCAATGGGAGCCGAGTGTGGTGACGACAGGGGACTATGAGCTTTTTGAGTCCCTCTATGGCAAGCCGACCGAAGCCAGCGCCCTGCAGTTTTTGACCTTTGACGAGCGTAACCCGAACTCGATCTTAAACTGTGTTTCGATGAGCCGAGAGAACGCGCGCTCCATCCGGGAGGCAATCCCGCACGAGATGTGGCATGAGATTAACTTGTTGTATTTGCGGATCAAAGAAGCGGCCCGCGCGCCCAAAAAGGCCATCAAGAACTCTTTTGAATTTTATAATGATATCCGCAGGTCATGCCAGCTCTTCACGGGGATCATGGATACGACGCTCTCGCATGACGAGGTGTGGCACTTCGGCCGGATCGGCAACCTGCTGGAGCGCGCGGACCAGACTTCCCGTATTTTGGACGCCAAATATTACATTCTCCTGCCGAGCGTCGAGCACGTTGGTTCGCCTTATGACGATATTCTGTGGGCCGCCTTGCTCAAATCCGTGGGTGGTCTGCACATGTACCGCAGGTCCTGGAATGAAATTCGGCACTCCTACGTGGTTGACTTCATGATCCTGAATCCCGTGTTTCCGAGGGCGATTCACTCCTGTTTCCGGAGAGCGCAGGAGTCGATGCGCATCGTGGGATCGAATTCCAACGACGGCGCCGAAGAAGGGCAGCCCTTTCGTTTGCTCAAACAAGCGTGCTCGGAGCTCGATTCGACTCATGTTTATGATATTGTAAAATTCGGTTTACACGAATTCTTGGACCAAATTCAGACTAAAATATCGGAGATACACACAAGCATGTGCAACACCTATTTTTCTCCCAATTCTTACAGCACGCTGGATGGCGGGACCGCAGGCCGGTCGGCCGGTGATGCCGGGTCGGTGCAGTCATGACATTTTGCCTCGGCATGAAAGTAAAAGATGGTCTGATCGGAATCGCCGACACCCGAATCACCTCTGGGACGGAGCGAGTGACGGCGAAGAAGGTCACGGTGCATCAGCACGGCAAGCACTCCATCTTTGTGATGACATCCGGCCTCCGTTCTGCGCGGGACAAGGCGCTCACGTACTTCAGGGAAGTGCTGGAAGAGACGGAGGCGTTCACCCATCTCTATAAAGCGGTGAACTCCTTTGCCGCTCAGATCCGCAAGGTGTCGGATGAGGATAGGCCGGCGTTGGAGCGGTCCGGGCTCTCGTTTAATCTGCATGCCCTGGTCGGCGGACAGCTGGAAGGGGATACGGAGCATCGGCTATACATGATCTATCCGGAAGGCAATTGGGTCGAGGTGGGCGACTCCACGCCCTTTTACATCATCGGAGAATCCGGCTACGGCAAGCCCATTTTAGAGCGCTCCCTTCAATACGGCTCCGATCTTTCTGAGGCCCTCAAGATTGGATTCTTGGCATTCAACGCGACAATCACCTGCGCGGTGGATGTGGATTATCCGATCGATGTGGTCGCGTATCGAAAGAACACTTATCAAATTATCGAGGAGCGCTACACCAAAGAAGAAATATCAGACCTATCGGTTCAGTGGCAGAAGCTAATCCGCGAGGCCGTGCCGAAACTCCCGGGGGAGTGGACGCGAAAAGTGATCGACAAGCTTCCGCCAACTAACGGGGATAAGAAGGCGAACTGATGAAATTTGAAATCGCTCATAGCATACGGTACGACTACTCCAAACCAGTTTTCATTGAGCCTCATGAATTCCTTTTGCGGCCGAGGGAAGACGCGTCTCAGCGGGTGATCACGCACGACTTCGTTTTGGACCCCGAGCCTGCGATGCTTTCTACGGCTGTGGATCTATCCGGGAACCCGGCCGTATTTGCCTGGTTTCGGGAACAGCACACGCATCTGTCAATCATCGCGCGAAGCGTGGTCGAGATCATTCGCCCAAATCCGTTCGATTATTTGCCCGAGGAGCCCTGCCGGAGAATTCCGGTGGTTTACCGCGAGGCTTTGAGGGGGATTCTGGGGCCGTATCTCAAAGTCCTGTCCGGGATTCCCGAGACCGTTAAAGCATTTTCACATGATATCGCCGCGCGGACACATCATTCGACCATTCCATTTCTGGTCGACTTAACGCGCACGCTGGCGAATGAATTTGAGTGGCAGCATCGGCCGACCGGGTCCGCGTGGAGTTCGGACGAGACGTTGCGCTTGAGGCAGGGATCCTGCCGTGATTTGGCAGCTCTCTTTATGGCGTGCTGCCGCACGCAAGGGCTGGCCTCACGGTTTGTGAGCGGCTACTTTGAGGACGAAAATTCCAAATTTGACCACGACCTCCATGCCTGGGCCGAAGTTTATATCGACGGTGCCGGGTGGAGGGGTTTCGATCCCTCGGCCGGGCTGGCGGTTACTGATTCCCATATCCCCATTGCAGCCTCTGCCGTTCCGGACCTTGCCACACCGGTTAGTGGCAGCTTTAGGGGGACCGGGACTACCTCTAATATGACTCATAAGGTTCAGATTACGCGGCTCCTTCAGACGGTTTGACAAGCCGACTCCGCCCCCCCGAAACACCACCTCTGTTTGAGTGACTGCAATTAATGATAGTGTTGCAACTAATGCTTAAATTTGATAACCTAAACATGTGATTACATTAAATAAACCTAGCACTGTTCTCCAAAACCGGGGCTGGCATTCGGTGATTTTTTGGCTACTGGTGTGGGGTTTTTTGTTCATGTGCGAAAACTCCGCCCAAGCCCTTCCCCAAGGCCTCTTGGTAGAATCCGGCCAGGCCACCGTCGATACCTCTTCGCCCGACACGCTCATCATCACCGCCTCCGATCAAGCCATCCTTTCTTTTGAAGACTTCTCCATCGGCGCGAATGAGACCGTCCAATTCAATCTCCCGGATTCCGCCTCAAGCGTCCTAAACCGCGTCGCCGGCATCAACGCCTCAGACATCATCGGAAGTCTTCTCTCTAACGGCCGCATCTTCTTGGTCAACTCAAACGGCATCCACATCGCCCCAGGCGCGCTTGTCCAGGCTCAAGACTTTATCGCCTCCACCTTAGATATCCAGAACGCGATGTTCTTAGCCAATCAATTTTCTTTTGAAGCCGTCACCGGAAAGATGTCTTCTATCTTAAATGAAGGAAACATCCGTTCTGGTAACGGCGGCAACGTGGTTCTCTTAGCCCAAGAGGTCATGAATAACGGTCTTATCCAAGCCGACTTAGGCCATGTGGTCTTAGGCTCCGCCTCAAAGGCAACGCTTAACTTCAATAGCGAGGGGCTGGTGAACCTCGTAATAGATGAAGCCCTGGCTGAACGCCTCTCATCAAACTCTCCCGTCACCAACCACGGCCAAATCCTCGCTCAAGGCGGAAGGGTGACTCTGACCGCAGAAGACATCACCGGCGCCTTAAACGCCACCGTGAACAACACCGGCGTCATTGAGGCAGCGGGTGTCGTAGAACACGACGGGATAATCGAACTCATCTCAAACTCAGGCACCGCAAGCTCCTCCGGCAGTCTTACGGCAACCACAGTCAATCTCACCGCCAAAAACATTGAACTCTCCGGAAGCCTCGACGCCCAGAACGGATCTCTTGCTTCCGCCAAAGAAGACATCAATGTCACAAACGACTTAACCGTAAAAGGCAACCTCACCTTAGAAGCCGACTCCGACCAAGACGGTTCCGGCAGCAT
>JAGOUK010000190.1 GCA_018061225.1 Candidatus Omnitrophota bacterium
CCCAAGGTTCCCAGGATCTACAGCTCCTGAGACTATGCTATAATTAGTCTTCATGATCACTGAACAGCAAGTTTTGCAAAAATTAAGCGCGATCCAGGACCCGGATTTGGGACAGGACATTGTTAAGCTCGGATTTGTCCGGAATATCCGCATCGAATCCGCAGCCGGAGGAACGCGAGTCGCCCTGCAGATTAATTTGACCACGCCCGCTTGCCCGGTCAAAGACTTGATGCGCGGGCAGGCAGAGACTTTGCTCAAAGAGTTGCCGGGGATTACGGCCGTTGAGGTGACGATGACGGCCGACGTGCGCAAAGCGCTGCACGCGCCGGGCGAACGCCGCGCGGTGCCCGGAGTGCGGAATCTGATCGCGGTTGGAAGCGGCAAAGGCGGCGTCGGCAAATCCACGGTGACGTGCAATTTGGCGGCCGGGCTTGCAGCAACCGGTGCCCGTGTCGGACTTTTGGATGCGGATATTTATGGACCGAGCATTCCGATCATGATGCGGGGAGGCCGGGCCATCCGCGCCGTGGGCAATCGGATCGAGCCGGCCGAAGCGCATGGCGTTAAGCTCATGTCGATGGGTTACCTGGCGGAAGGGGACAAACCGCTGATTTGGCGCGGACCGATGGCGCACAAGGCATTGGAACAATGTCTTTTTGACGTCAATTGGGGGGAACTCGACTATCTTTTTGTGGATTTGCCGCCCGGCACTGGTGATGTGCATCTGACGCTGGCGCAGAGCACGGCCCTCGCCGGCGGCATCATCGTCTCGACTCCGCAGGATGTCGGGCTGACCATCGCACGCAAGACCCTTCGGATGTTTCAGCAGACCGGGGTCAGAATACTCGGCATTCTCGAGAACATGAGCTTTTTTACCTGCAGCAGCTGCGGGTCACGGGAGCACCTATTTGGCAATGGAACCGTCGCGAGCGCGGCCGCCGCGCTGGAGATCCCTTATCTTGGCGAGGTTCCGCTCGAGTCGGTTGTGCGTCAGGCCGCGGATGACGGCATGCCGGTGATTCTCAAAGATCCGTCCTCCGCGTCGGCAAAGGCATTTAAAGAGCTTTTGGGGAAGGTTGCGCAGCAGGTGAGCGTGGCGAGTTACACGCCTGCCGCGTCGGCCGCTTAGGGATCGGTTGGGGTTACGGAAAATACACACAAAGGAGCTGCTATGAAAAAAGGGTTAACCTTACTCTCACTCTTGTCGATACTGGCCTTGGCTGCCGGTGAAGCATCGGCGTTGACGGCATACCCGTCCAATTACACCGCCGCAGGCCCTGATGTTTGCGCGTCCGGCAAGATTTGCGGACAACCGGCCGACACTTCTAAGGTCGGATGTTTTAATTTGGCCGGCGTGGCCGCGGACAAGCAGCCGACGCGCGACTGTTCCATCGGTTCAGCTTGCGCCAAGTCATCCGCCGCCTGCCCGGTGCTTGATGTTGCGGGACTTGTCGTGAAGCCTGTTGCCGCCGTCCTCAATGATGCGGTCATTCTGCTCGGAATGCCCTATCAAAAATCTGAACGGCTAAGCTAAGGCGGGTTCCCGAAGTTGAGCGGCCTGCCGATTTTTCATCTGGCATTCCCGGTAGGGCACGTGACGGAGACGGTTAGTTTTTACCGGGACCGCTTGGGCTGCCGCGTGGATCTGGTCGAAAAAAACCGCTGCATCATTAATTTTTGGGGGCATCAGCTGGTGGCTCATCTGAGCGCCGCCGATGTCCCCAATTCCGTTCGGATGTATCCGAGGCATTTTGGAGTCATCTTTGACCGCGCGGAAGAATTCGAGGCATTGCTCAAGCGCGCGACGGACGAAGGGGTGAATTTTTTTGAAAAACATTTTCACCGTTTTGCCGGAACTCCCCGTGAGCACCGAACCTTTTTTTTGACGGACCCCTTCAACAACCTTCTTGAATTCAAATGGTACCGCAATGCGGACCTTATCCTGAAGGCGGCCCCCTCTGATTCAGCCGCTTAAAGATTATTCCTTCGGCATTGTGCCGATCCGCCGGACAGCCGATGGGCTCTTGTATTTACTGATCCAGCATCGGGCGGGGCACTGGGCGTTTCCGAAGGGCCATGCCGAGCCGGGAGAGTCACCGCTGAACACGGCCACTCGGGAGCTGCTTGAGGAAACCGGGATTGTTTGCACCAATATCCGGGAAGATACGCCTCTAACGGAGACGTATAACACGGTAAAACGCGGCCAGGACATTTTTAAGACTGTCGTCTATTTTTTGGGCTGGACAGCGATGGAGGCAGTCACGCTGCAGGCCGAGGAAGTCTCAGCCCATGCCTGGCTTCCATTCGACAGCGCCCTCGAGCGTATCACGCACGAGGAAACGCGCCGGACATTGCGTGAGGCGGATCGGCTCGCGCGTCTAGCCGATTTGGGGTGAGGGGTGATAGAATACCGCATTCCTTTTTTAACCAATGGAGAAGTCATGAAGAACAGCAACCTATTACGATTTGCCTTGGTCGGCGCCTATTTGTTCTGCTCATCCAATTTGGCATTTGCCGAAGACATGGGTGAAGAAAAGCCCATGCTTATCACCAAGCAATACCGTGAAGAGCAGCGCCCTAAAGAGCTTAAAAAGCTTCAAGAAACATATTCCTGGTGGCCCACTGACGCGCAGCCGTCCATTCAGAAAGATGCGGATCGGGGTGGATATTGGTGGTACCCGGAGACGCCGGGGCCCGCTTCGCGTAACGGCCTGTGGGGTAATCGCGGTTATATCTATGTGTACCGTATTATTGAGGATTACAAGGGTGAGGATTATGCCGAGCCCGCGCCGGTTGCCGCTCCTCAGGCCGCTCCCGCGCAGCCCGAAATGCGCCCTTCTCTTCTC